>JAIFNC010000282.1 GCA_020047935.1 Bacteroidota bacterium | reverse complement strand
AATTTTTTCATATTGCCGATTTTAATTGGTTCGTATTATATTTAGTTTTTCCCTATTTCGAAAAATATACTGAATTTCAGTAGTTTACATCGGTTGCCGGATGTGAATTTGTGTAATTGCTTGGTTGGTTGCCGGTTGTGAACTTAGCTTTTGAACAGTGAATCGACAAATTCATGTTTATCAAAAACTTGCAAATCGTCAATTCCTTCGCCTATGCCAATGTATTTTACCGGAATTTTAAATTGGTCCGAAATGCCAATAACCACGCCTCCTTTGGCTGTACCGTCTAGTTTAGTAAGCGCCAATGCCGTAACTTCGGTGGCAGCGGTAAAATGTTTAGCCTGTTCGTAGGCGTTTTGTCCGGTTGAACCGTCGAGTACCAAAAGTACTTCGTGCGGCGCATCGGGTATAATTTTTTGCATCACTTTCTTTATTTTCGAAAGCTCGTTCATTAAATTAATTTTGTTGTGCAAGCGTCCGGCGGTGTCAATTAAAACTACATCGGCTTGGTTTTTAATTGCAGAAGCAATGGTATCGTATGCTACTGAAGCCGGGTCGGCACCCGATTGTTGCTTTATAACCGTAACCCCAACACGTTCGGCCCAAATAACCAATTGTTCAACTGCTGCGGCACGGAAGGTATCGGCAGCGCCCAGGTATACTTTTTTGCCGGCATCTTTAAATTGTTTTGCCAATTTGCCAATGGTGGTTGTTTTGCCAACACCATTAACTCCCACAACCATAATAACATAAGGCTTTACGTTTTCCGGTATTACATCGCTTACCACGTTCGAGTGGTTTTCTTCGAGCAAAGCAGCTACTTCTTCTTTTAAAATAAGGTTTAATTCGCCGGCACCCAAATATTTATCTTTTGCTACTCGTTTCTGAATTCGCTCAATAATACGCAGCGTTGTTGTTACTCCTACATCGGCACCAATTAAAATTTCTTCCAAATTGTCCAATATATCGTCGTCTACGGTCGATTTGCCAACTACGGTACGAGTAATTTTTGAAAGCAAACTTTCGCCGGTTTTTTGTAAACCTTTATCTAATTTTTCTTTTTTCTCTTTCGAAAAAAATCCGAATAAGCCCATATTGAATAGTTATGTTGGGTTAGAAAATACTGTTGTTTCCGATTGCGAATTTATACATTATTCGTTTCACTTCAAATAGATTGCCATAGCAATATAAAATAAAAAAGCTTTCTTCTAAATTTTAGAAGAAAGCTTGATTATATTTTGAATAAAAGATTATTCTTCTTTTTTCAAAAACTCAGTTGCTTTTTCAGCTAACATAACTGATTCTTTGAAAATGTATGAACCGTTTTTAGGCGATTTCACCATTTTAATTACTTTAGCGTAACTTTTCGACTGACCTTTTTGAAGGGTTGCTACTACTTTCTTTGCCATGGTATATCAGTATTATTTAATTTCGCGGTGAAGGGTTACTTTTTTAAGAATAGGATTGTATTTTTTCAATTCCATTCTACCGGTGGTGTTCTTACGATTTTTAGTTGTAATGTAACGAGATGTTCCCGGCATTCCCGACTCTTTATGTTCTGTGCATTCCATAATAACTTGGATGCGACTACCTTTTTTCTTTGCCATTTTTCTTCAGTTTTTCAAATTAAATTATTCCGTTTTTTGCATAATCGTTCAACACTGCGCTAATACCTTTTTTGTTGATGGTACGTAGGGCAGAGGTCGATAATTTAATCGTAATCCAAGCATCTTCTTCAGGAATGTAGAAGCGTTTAGTAACTAAATTTGGTAAAAAACGACGTTTTGTTCTTCTTTTCGAGTGAGAAACATTGTTACCCACCATGGTTTTTTTTCCGGTCAATTGACAAACTCGTGACATATTATTGTTCTTTTTGTTTCGCTGTAAATTCGGTTTAATACTGTTATTAAACGGCTCGCAAAATTCGCAATTTTATTTGAAACTAACAAATTTATTTGTAGTTTTTTTTATTTTATTGCAATGCGATAATTACAGAAGTTTAATGGGTTAATACTAAGTTAATTATGTTTTACTGTCGGGTAAAAGCATGCCATTAGCGTAATTTGGCGCTGCAAAAGTGGAGTTTTTTAACGTATTTTCAAAACTTTTAAACGTATTTTTTCTAGTAAAATAAAAGTATTTTCTACGAGTGCTTAGTAATTGGCCTCTAAATTTGGTATCGACCTATTAAATCCCACTTATTTCCGTACAAATCTTTAAATACAACTACTTTGGCGTAGGTTTCGGTTCGTGGCGTTTCTATAAATTCTACTCCTTGTTGGCAGTAATTTGCATAAGTTTGGTCGAAATTATCGGTTTCCAAGAAAAGAAATACTCTGCCGCCGGTTTGGTTGCCAATATGTTCGGCTTGCAACGCATTGCCGGCTTTTGCCAACAGTATTTTGGCACCTTCATTTTCCGACGGACTAACCACTACCCAGCGTTTTTCGGGCGTTAATTGAACGTCTTCAACTAAATAAAAACCAAGTATTTGTGTGTAGTAAGCAATAGCCTGGTCGTAGTCGGTTACTACCAAACTAAGTTGTGTAAGTTTCAAGTTTGCTTTTTCCATAGGTTAGTAGTTTGCTAAAATACATAAACGAACCATATTTAATGCGCTTGTAGCTGCCGATATAATATTACGTTCCCTAATTTTACCGAACTGAAATTGCTGTGCTATAATACCGTTGCGATAAGCTACAGCAATATGCACTGTACCAACCGGTTTATCGAGTGTTCCGCCGTCCGGGCCGGCAATTCCGGAAACTGCAACCGCTATTTCGACCTTAAAAAGTGCTCGTATATTTTGCGCCATTTCTGTTACGGTTTCCTTGCTTACTGCGCCATAGGTACTTAGGGTTTCTTCGCTTACATTCAGTATATTGGCTTTAATTTGGTTCGAATAAGCCACCACCGAACCGCTAAAATATACCGAACTGCCGGGTAATGAAGTAAGCAAATGTGCAATGTAGCCGCCCGTACAGCTTTCGGCAGTTGCAAAGCTTAATCCTTTTTGGGTAAGCAGTTGGTGCACTGTTTTTTGGATGCTGTTATCGGACAAACTGTAAATAGCACTTTCGGGCAAATAGTTACGGAGGTTTGCATATAATAACTCGCTGGCGGATTGCATTTGATCCATATTTTCACCCTGCCGACTTATCCTAAGTCGAACTTGTCCGGGCGCAGGTAAATACGCTAATTTTACGTCGGATGGCAGTTTGGTTTCCCAGGGCGCAATCAGTTCAGCTAATGCCGATTCGGTGTATCCAATCGTCGATATGGTCAGGTTATAAATTCGGTTTGTATTAATTTTTGCAATTCGCGGTAAAACTTCTTCTTGCATCAGCGATTTCATTTCAAGCGGTACGCCGGGTAATGAAACTACTATTTTGCCTTCTTTTTCGAACCACATGCCGGGAGCTGTACCGGTTGAATTTTTTAGCGCAATACAATTTTCGGGCAGTACTGCTTGCAATTGGTGCTTTTCAGAGAAAGGAATACCTCTGCCGGAAATGAAGGTTTTTACCTGTATTAGCATTTCTTCATGCAAAATCAAGTTAGTGTTAAAATATTCAGCAAGCGTTTTTTTCGTTATATCGTCGTTTGTGGGGCCCAAACCGCCGGTCAAAATAACAAGATCGGCCCTGCCAAGTGCTGTTTCGAGGGCGATAAGTATGCGGGTTTTTTCGTCCGAAACGGCATTAATGTGCTGTACATTAATGCCGTTTGCGGTTAGTTGGGCTGCAATATAATTCGAATTTGTATCAATTACTTGGCCAATAAGTAGTTCATCGCCAATGGCAATAATTTCTGCAAGCATGCTTATTTTGATTAGTTTTAATAACTTGCCATTGCACTAATACCCCATTTTCCGTGTAACGGGTTAACACACATAACCGGCAGTTTTGCCGAATTGGCTATTATGCGTTGTTCGTCGGCTCCCAACATATAATCTTGAATATTAAGATCTTTTGTGGTTAGAATGAGTATTAAATCGGGTTTAATTTTTTCGGCATATTTTTGTGCGGCATCGTAATAGCTTTTTGTATCGGGTATTTTATGGTCCGAAAATTTTATATCGTTCTGTTTCAAATAGCTTTTAATAAAAACAAAGTTTGATGTGGTGCGCTTTTCATGCACATCGCTTGCATAATGTTCCGGACGAACTAAATGAAATTCAGGCGCGTAATGTTTATCTAAAAACCGTACTTGATTAATAATTTTCTTAATATCTCGCTTGTCGGTTATCGGAAAAACAACATTTTCAATTTTTGCACGCTGAGCGGGCTGCTGCACAATAATAAACGGAGCCTCGGTGTCGGCAATAACCTTAAGCGCCCATGAGCCCAAAAATTTCTGCATTCCTTTCATTCCGTGCGTTCCCATTATAACCAATGCAGCTTTGGCTTCGTCGGCTTCTTTCGAAATATCGGTAAAAATATTTCCTTCCTTTACAAGTATCGAAATATCGGATTTACCGGGGTGTTTTTGTGCCAAATATTTTTCAATTTTTAACTTGGCGGCGTCGTTTTCGCTTGTTTTTTTTGTTATGTGAAGTAAGGAAACCGGGTTGCCGGTAATTTTCGAAATGCTGTTGGCATGGTTAAGGGCAAATTCCGATAATTCGGTAAAATCCCAAGGTACAAGTATCGGACTGGTCGAATTATGAATATCAAGCTCTTCACCCTTAATTTCAGGCTCTTCGGTTTCAGTACTCGAAGTATTTTTAAGCATGTTTTCGTCGGTAAAGTACGCCGAAAGTTCGTAGTGCAAATCGTACAGTAAATCTTCCAAGGTTTCGTTTAAGGCTGCTTTTTTATCTAAAGCGGTTTCTATCACAATTTCAAAAGCGCCTTCGTTTTTCAAATTTTCGGGTGCATCGAAAAAGTGCTGTATTGCTTCAGCCGATTTCGAATTATTCTCGCATATTTCGCTTAAAGTAAATTTATGCAAATTACTTACCGATAATAGGTTAATACCCGGATTTTTTTGCTGAATGGTATTCTTTAATTTTATAATTCGTATGTATTCAGGCAATAAGTTTCCCGGCTTCGAAACCTCTTCATGTATTTGTTCGTAAGCTGTTTTTGCTGAATGTATTGCGGCAAAAATTTCATTTTGGTCAAACTCGGCACCCGGTTTTAGGTCGGCGCTGTTTAGTGCTTCGGCTAATTGAACTAAATTACTTCGTTTCTCAGCCATATAGTTTTTCGATTTCGAATCGAGATACCAGTCAAAAAGTTCTTCCGGATTACCCATAAAGTCTTCGTTATGAATAGCTAAGGCTGCAATGGAGTGATAAATTGCTGTATAAATTCGATTCGAGGCTGCTTTCAATTTACCGGAACGCAATAGAAAGTCAGAATCGTCAATAGCTTCTTGCGCTGAGCCAAGCATCATTTGAATGAGTTTTTTGGCTGTTTTACTTCGTAATAGCATGGCGTTAAATAGGTTTAATTTTGGTGTTAAAGTAGTACTTTTTTTTGAAATTGCAAACTTTTTTACCGTTAAATTTGCTCTTTTGTAGTTAAAAGCGGATTAATTATCGCATAACAATGCATATGTTTTACTTGTTCGAATCGAATAACGTGAAACCTGAATGTTCCTTCTAACTGCATATCGGCTTTTTGCATTACACAACCCGATGCCGGATTGTCGGTAAAGTGTTTTGCATGTACTTTGTTTAGTTTCAATTCATCGAACGTATAGGTTATTAAAGCCTTAAGTGCCTCTGTAGCAATGCCTTTATTCCAATGTGTTTTGCCTATCCAGTAGCCGGCCTCTGCGGTTTTGTTTGCATGGTCTAATATAAGCCCAATTACTCCCAAAATTTCGTTTGAAAATTTACCGGTAATTGCCAAGTTTATTACATCGCCTGTACGCTGGTTTATAAGCGTTTGGTTTATCCACGAATTGGCATGTTCGAGCGTATAAGGAAAGGGCAGGTTGAGCGTACTTTTGGCTATGTCGTAATCGTTGGCCAAGAATTGAATTTGCTCGGCATCGTTTTGTTGCAGCCACCGCAGATGGTAATTTTGAGTCGAAATAAGAATTCCTTTCATAAAAAAAAGATGAAACCTGATTGATTTCATCTTTTCAAAAATACAAAAATTTATTGATTATTCAACCAATTTGAGGTGCAATTTATCGGTTATTTTTTCGCAATACTCGCAACGCAATGCTATATTGGTTTTATTAATTACTTCAAATTTGGTGGTCATTTCTTCGTTGTTGGTAATGCATTTTGGGTTCACGCATTTAACAATGCCAACAATTCGGTCGGGCACTTCAACTACTTTTTTTTCGGTAACCTTGTAGTCTTCAATAATATTTAGTTTTGCATCGGGGGCAATAAGTACTTTCGAGGTTGGTGCCAAAGGTTATTTGGCTCGAAAGTTTGTCGAGTTTTAGTATGTTAATAACCGCAAAAAGACTGTCGGCAGGAATATGGTCTATCACCGTTCCCGATTTTATGGCACTTACTTTCAATTCCTTGGTTTCTTTCATGGCTTTATTTTTTTTTGAAGTTTTTGAATTTGCATTTGGATAACTTCCGCAAAAATATAAAACTTTGCGCTTAAAAATAAAAAAACCGCTTATTGAATTAAGCGGTTTTTAATTATTTTTCGAAGAACTTAGAATTTAACCGAAGTTCTTACAGCTATATTTTTGATGGTTTCGTCTTTATCGCGAATTAAACCATCACCGTTTAGGTCGGTAAAATTCCAACGGTAGTCGAAAGCAATATTTACACCGCCCATTTCAAGTTCAACCAAGCCGCCCATAATGGTAGCCGGGGTGCGCCATTCCAAAAAGTTTTCTACGTTGTCTTGTCGGTAGTAGCCTTTTATGGTCGAAATTTTTGGGATTAAGCCTTTTTTCAAGCCCAGTTCGCCAATTAGCGAACGTCGGTTCAGTTCGTCGCCAATCATATCGGCATAACTGAAATTAATATAGGCTAATTTGAATAAGTTAATGTTTAAACCGGCAAAATAACCGTCCAGGGTTTGGTCAACTTCAAGCAAAGTGCGTTGTTTAGTTTTAATAACCAATGAGTTGGTGGTTGGGTCTTGAACAAATACGGCTCTTTCCAATTCGTAGTTTACATTAAAATAACCGTACAAGAACTGGCTCGACTGACGACGATATTCGGCAGTAAAAGTAAGGAAATTACCAACTTTCATGCGAACGCCCGGCATGGTCATACCCCAGCCGTAGCCCGAAATTTGTGTCCAATGCGAAAAAATATCTAAGCTAAATTTTGAACCTTCAATAATAGGATAACCGGCATCGAAACTATAAATATACAATTGGCTGCGATTATTGTTTTTATTGAAAAGGTTTTCTTTTCGTGTAGGGTTGGCACCGTAATATTCTTCGGCAAACTTAACATTATTATTAAACTGTGTTAAGTCGGCAGCAGTATAGCTTGGGTTTTTAGCTACCCAATTGTTAAAAGCCAAATCGTATTCGGTAACCAAGGCGGCATCGGTCGGGAAGGCATCCAATTTGTCCGGATAGCCGTCTTCATCAACGTCTTTCAAACCGTTGTATTCGTTGAAGTCGGAAGCAACCGAAACACCAAAAGCCAGCTTTTTAAGCGGTTTAAGTGCAATGCGAGTACCAACCAGCATAGATGGATCTTCCATCATCAATTCTTTAAAATTGTTGATAATAAGTTCGGCATCCACAAAACGAGTTTTAAGCGACATGTCTAAACCATAGCGCTTAACCGACGGATATTCAATCATATTGGTATAGGAGTCCAAAATATTGCCGTAGCCCAACGTGGTAAAATTCAATCCGCCTGCTTTAATATAAAACGGGTCGCCTTTGCGTCCCCAACGGATGTAGTAAATTTTGTCCAAATAATCGGTCCATTCGTCCCAATCGCCTTTATAAATAGAGCCTTTTTCATCTAAAAGAAGTTGAATGTCCATACCAAAACCTAATTTACCAATCGGAATATCGGTTCGCAGACCAAATTGTTGGTAGTTTTTACCGTCAACCGTTACCGCGCCAATAATAGCACCGTACTTAATGCCCGAAGTATCGTCATCGCCCGATTCATCGCCGGTTGGCCATATTTGCCCGAATATATTGCCGCTTGAAAGCATACCGGCAATTAATACTACTAGTGTAAGTTTTTTCATAATTTAATTAATTAATGTTCAAAGTTGAGTAAAAAAAATCAGTTTTACAATTGCAGAACGATAATTTTTCAATTTTACATACAAATTAAAACGTTTTATTTTCCGGCTTATTGGGTATGAGGTAAAAAAAAATCATATTTAAGGTTGAACCGATAATTTTTTCAAAGATTCGGATGCAAAAATGCATCGTGTAATTTTTTTTATTATCTTTATGCTATTATTAAAAAACCTGCTATATGTCGGATACTTTGGTTTTAATGAACGTCATGATTATTGACGACGATGAAATGTCGAGAAAAGTATTGGAAAAATTTATTGAACGAGCCGATTTTTTGAGACTTACCGGGTCGTACAGTAACCCGCTGGATGCTGCAAATTCGTTTAAAAACGAAGAACCGGTAGACCTTATTTTTTTGGATGTTGAAATGCCTGAAATGACCGGCTTTGAATTTTTGGACACCTTCGAAAACCTGCCTCAAATAATTATTATAAGCGGCAACAGACAATATGCGCTCGATGCTTTTGATTACGATGTAGTGGATTATCTGCTTAAACCATTCAGTACAGCGCGGCTGTTTAAGGCAGTAGATAAAGCGTATAAAAAGTTCGAAGAAATGAATACCAACGAACATGAATTCGAGAACAGTTTCTTTATAAAAAGTTCGCAAGCTTTGGTAAGAGTTAATTTTGAAGAAATTTTGTGGGTCGAAGCGCTTGAAAATTATGTAGTTCTGAATACTTTCAGCGAAAAGCATACCATACATTTTACCATGAAAGCAATTTTGGAAAAACTACCGGCTAAGCTTTTTACTCGCGTACACAGGTCGTTTATTGTTAATGTTACAAAAGTCGATTTAATTCGCGACAACTCAATTATTATGAAATCGAGCAAGGAGGCAAAGGTTATACCTATTGCTAAATCGTATAAAGACATACTAATGAATAACTTAAACTTGGTTAATAAGTAATTCGGAATGTTAGATTCTTCTATGGAAAAAATAAAAGTATTATTTATTGAAGATGTAGCACAGCAGTTTCAATATATGTCGTCGGAACTTAGCCCGGCGGAATTTGAAATTCGATGGATAAAGGATGGCGAAGAAGCTTTTAATGAGTTGGCAGGAAAAAAAATAGTTGATGAAGTAATTGTGCTCGACTATATTTTACCGGGTAAAAACGGCATAGAAATTTTGAAAGCATTGTACGAAAGTTGCGAAATTTATGCCGTAATTTTTCTTACCGCACACCGAACGGTTGAAAATGCTATTGAAGCAATGCGTTACGGTGCGCTCGATTTTTTTAGCAAAGGTGCTGCAATAAATACCGAATTGCCCGATCAAATACGGCGCGTACATAAAATTCATACCGAACGTTTGGAACGTGTAAGGTTTCAAAAGGAATTACGATTTCAGGAAAACTTGAACCGAATTATTATCGATAATTTTCCGAACGGAATTACCGCTTTGTTCAGCAACAACTTGGAACTACTTCAACTTAAAGGAAGTTTAGAGACACTTAATATTAAGAAAGACAGTAATTTAACCGGCTATTTGGCCGATAATTTGCTCGATTTTCCGGTGTTTAATCAGTTGTTGCCTTATTTAAAAGACGCTTTGGCTAAAAAGTCATCGCGGTTAGAGTTGCAGATGAAAAGCACGTTTTTGGATGTTTCTATAGCACCGGTTTACGACGATTTGGGGCAAGTGGCTCAAATTGTGGTTTCTGCTATTGATATTTCGAGCCGAAAAACTGCCGAAATAGCATTGCAAGAATCGGAACATGAATTGCGCGAAATGAATAAAATTATGATTCGCGATTTCGATTTATCGGCCAATGCTAAACTGGCACATATGCTTACCATTATGCAAAATCAAGCTTCTGAAGCTTATCAGTTACTTGAAAATTTGCTTAATTGGGCTCGCAGTCAGCGAGAAACTATTGTTCCGCAACCGCAAAATATTGTTCTTACCGAACTTATTGCTACCGGTTTGAAAGCTGCACAATCAATGGCAATTAATAAATCGATAAAACTTCAAAATAATTTTAATTATTCGCAAAAGGCGTTCGCCGACCCAACCATGATTAGTTCGGTGTTACGTAATTTAATTTCGAATGCAATTAAATTTACATCAAACGGTGGAACGGTTAGTGTATCGGGTATTTTGCACGACAAATTTATTGAAATTAAAGTTGCAGACACCGGAGTTGGTATTTCGGACGAGAATTTGGCTAAAATTTTTAAAAACGGACAACATTTTACCACTTACGGAACCGATGCCGAAAAAGGTAGTGGCTTAGGTTTAATGATTTGCAAAGATTTTGTAGAAAAAAACAACGGAACCATAAAAGTACGCTCGGTACAAGGAAAAGGTACGGTATTCAGTTTTACGTTGCCACTGGCAGACTAAAATACTTGAGTTTCAATTTTAAGCTGAAAAAA
>JAIFNC010000118.1 GCA_020047935.1 Bacteroidota bacterium | reverse complement strand
CAGATAAATAAGTAAATGATTGAATATCAGCAAATATTTAATGTATATCTAATGTAATTGACGGATTGAATGAATAAAAAGAAGATGATAACATGGTATATGCGATAATTTTAAAATTTGGTTTGCCGCAGGCGCAACACAAACCAAATTTTAAAACTACGCATATACCTGTTCGTTATAAGCAAAAAAAATGACAAACAAATGACAGATAAACCAACCTATGAAGAATTAGAAAATCAGCTTGCTGAACTCAAAAAGCAAATTGATACTTTTCAATTCGATGCTATTTCTCAAAAAGCAGAAAAAGAAAAACAAACAACCGAGTTAATCAATGCTTTGCAAGAAATTTCTTTACTAAATGAAGAGAAAGGAAAACGTGCCGCAGAGTTAATCATTGCAAATTTAGAGCTTAAGTTTGAAACCGAAGAAAAAGCAAAGCGTGCAGCCGAGTTGGTGATAGCCAATATTGAACTTGTATTTCAGAACGAAGAGAAAGCTAAACGTGCGGCTGAGTTGGTCATTGCAAATAAAGAACTTGCCTTTCAAAACCGGGAGAAAGAAAAACGAGCAGCAGAGTTAATTATTGCCAATAAAGAACTTGCCTTTCAGAATGAAGAAAAAGAAAGGCGAACGAAAGAATTAGAAAATGTTACTAAAGACCTACAACAATTTGCTTATGTAGCCACACACGACCTTCAGGAACCTTTGCGCATGATTTCGAGCTACATTTAATTGCTCGAGCGCAGATATAAAGATAAATTAGATCAGGATGCTAACGAATTTATTCATTTTGTGGTGGATGGTGCATTTCGTATGCAAAAACTTCTCATCGATTTATTGGAATTTTCGCGGGTGAGCAGTCATGCAAAAATTTTTACGCCAATTAATTCTTCAACCATTTTGGAGGGCGTTGTTTCCAATCTGCAGCAAATGATAGCTGAGAATTCAGCTTTAATAACTTACAATGATTTGCCGGTTGTAACAGCCGATGAATCGCAGATTTTAAGCGTATTTCAGAACCTTCTTTCAAATGCCATAAAATTTAAAAAGAAAACGGAATTGCCTAAAATACATATCTCTTGTACAAAACAGAAGCTTATGTATCAATTTTCGGTAACAGATAATGGAATAGGCATGGAAATGCAATATCACGACAGGGTTTTTATAATTTTTCAACGACTACATTCAGCAAAAGATTACCCGGGAACAGGAATAGGACTATCTATTTGTAAACGTATTGTGGAGCGCCATGGTGGTACTATTTGGTTTAAATCAATAATTAACGAAGGAACTACGTTTTATTTCACAATCCCTGTTTAAACTTAACAAAAAAACAATCATGGAAAATCTAAAATTTGTTGAAATTCTTTTAATAGAAGACAATCCGGGCGATGCACGGCTTACACAAGAAGCATTAAAAGAAGGAAGGGTAAGAAACAACCTTCATATAGTATATGACGGAGAAGAAGCAACGGATTTTCTTTTCAAAAGAAAACAATACCAAAATGCACCCCGACCCGATCTTATCATTCTGGACCTTAACCTGCCAAAAAAGAACGGGCAGGAAGTACTGGCAGAAATTAAAGCAGACGATAACCTAAAAAGCATACCTGTTATTGTTCTTACCATAAGCAAAGCCGAACAAGATATTATAAAGTCATATAATTTACATGCAAATTGTTTTTTAATCAAGCCCATTGACCTGAATAAATTCTTTGACGTGGTCAGATCAATTGAAGACTTTTGGCTTACCTTAGTTAAACTTCCGGCACATGAAAAATTTTAATATACAAATAAAAATTCGCATCGCTTTTTTCTTCGTGTATTCCATCGTGCTGTTGGTTGCAATTTATTTATAATGAAAACGATTAATTAAAAATTAATAATATGAAACCTTCACTACTCATATGGAAAGCTTTAATCATTTTATTGATAGGACTTATTTTGACTGTATTTGTTTCATATCTAATCTATGTGGATGAAGAGAAACGAACAGAGAAAGAGTTTTCATTGGTATGTGAAGAAATAAAAACTAAAATTGAAACAAGGCTACATGCTCATGCACAACTTTTACGTTCAGGAGCAGCTTACTTTAATGCATCTGATACAGTAACACGTATAAATTGGTCTGAATTTATTAAACAAAATAAAATTAACATAAACTTACCCGGAATACAAGGAGTAGGGTTTTCGTTAATTATTCCTAAATCTCAATTAGAACAACACACGCAAAGAATACGAAATGAAGGATTTCCTCAATATACTGTACACCCAACAAACGATAGAAGCGAATATACTTCCATTATTTACCTCGAACCATTTGATTATAGAAATCAAAGAGCTTTTGGTTATGATATGTTTTCTCAATCAGTAAGGCGAGAAGCAATGGAGCAATCAAGAGATTTTGATATAGCGGCACTAACCGGTAAAGTGTTATTGGTTCAGGAAACTGATGACGATTTACAGGCAGGAACATTGATGTACGTCCCTGTTTATAAAAACAACGAACAGGTAGGAAATATTCAACAACGTAGAGATGCAATAATTGGGTGGGTATATAGTCCGTATCGGATGAATGATTTAATGGATGGAATGTTAGGTTCTTGGGGAAGTGATAGCAATAAGATAATCAATTTGATTGTTTATGACGGTGATAGTATTAATGATAATGCTATGATTTTTGATAGCTATAAAGAAAATAATAAAAAAGGAAATAGGTTTTCAACAAATATCGTTTCATTAGATTTTAACGGCAGGAAATGGACCTTATACTTTACACAATCAAAGGAACAAATAAAATATTCTTCTAAAATAGCAATTGTGCCTTTTGCCGGAGTTGCAATTAGTTTTTTATTATCTCTTTTATTATTTGCATTTTTAAATACAAAAAAGGCTAAATTAATGGCAGAAGGATTAACAGTAAATTTATCTGCTAGGAACAAGGAATTAATTAAATCAAAAGAACAAATTGAAGGAAGTGCAGCCGAATTAGTAATTGCAAACGAAACGCTTAAATTTGAAAATGAAGAGAAAGAAAAACGTGCAGCAGAATTTGTAATTGCAAACGAAACACTTAAATTTGAAAATGAAGAGAAAGAAAAACGTGCAGCAGAATTAGTCATTGCTAACAAAGAACTTGTCTTGAGCGAACGCAAATATAGTTCTCTTTTTAGTCACATGCTGGAAGGCTTTGCCCTTCACGAAATTATTTGCGATACCAATGGCAAACCGGTTGACTATCGGTTTCTGGATATTAATCCTGCATTTGAACTGCTAACCGGTCTGAAAAAATCAGAAATAATTGGGAAAACCGTCTTAACAGTTATACCGGATACTGAATCATTCTGGATTGAAAGATATGGTGTTGTCGCTTTAACCGGTAATTCCATCGACTTCGAAAATTACTCAGCGCAATTGAACCGTTATTATCAAATTATGGCTTTCAGTCCGGCGAAAAATCAGTTCGCGGTTATGTTTTATGATATCACAAAGCGCAAGCAAGCGGAAGAAAAATTAAAAATTACATTTCAAAACCTTGAACGCTCCAACAATGACCTTGAACAATTTGCTTATGTGGCTAACCACGACCTTCAGGAACCGCTGCGTATGATTTCGAGCTATACCCAATTACTCGAACGAAAATATAAAGATAAATTAGACCGGGATGCTAACGATTATATTCGCTTTGTAGTTGATGGTGCAATTCGCATGCAAAAATTGCTCAATGATTTATTGGAATTTTCAAGAATTAACAGCCCGATAAAAAAAATTGAGCAAGTTGCCATTTCAACTGTTTTGGGGCAGGTTATTTCCAATCTGCAGCAAATGATAACAGAGCATTCAGCTTTAATTACAAACGACGATTTGCCCGTTGTGAAAGTTGCGGAATCACAAATTTTACGGGTATTCCAAAACCTTATCGAAAATGCCATTAAATTTAAAAAGAAAACAGAATTGCCCAAAATACATATTTCTTGTAAAATGCAGAACAATATGTATCAATTTTCTATTACCGATAATGGAATAGGAATGGACATGCAATATCACGACAGGGTTTTTATTGTTTTTCAGCGACTACATTCAGTTAAGGAGTACCCTGGAACCGGAATAGGCCTATCCATTTGTAAACGAATTGTTGAGCGGCATGGAGGAAGTATTTGGTTTGAATCAAAAGTAAACGAAGGAACTACTTTTTATTTTACAATACCGGTTTAAACAACAAAAATTATGAAAAATACAGAAGAACAAATAATACTGCTTATTGAGGATAATCCCGGCGATAGCAGGCTAATTAAAGAGATGCTGAAAGAAATTACGTTCTTTAATTACCAACTCATTGTTGCTGAAACCTTGAAAGCGGGTTGCGAACAAATCAAAAAAAATAATTTCATTCTCATTCTGCTCGACCTTAATTTGCCGGATAGCACAGGAAACCAGACCTTTGATACCGTTATAAAATTTGCCGAGAAAATTCCTGTTGTTTTAGTAAGCGGTTTGCACGATGTGGAATTATCATTATCTCTCATTGAAAAAGGAGCGCAGGATTACATTTTAAAACAGGATTTAAACAGCCGCCTTCTTGGAAAAACTATTCAATATGCGCTCATACGAAAGCAGGCGGAAAAAGAATTGAAAGCTTCTTGGGATTATCTGAATAATATTATAAACTCAGTAGCTTCGCCCATTTTTGTGAAAGATGATAAACATAATTTGTGCCTTGTAAATACCGCCTTTTGTGAAATGTTAAATCGTTCTCCTGACCAGCTTTTGGGTAAAACAGACTTTGAAAATTTCCCAACTGACCAAGTTGAAGTTTATTTAACAAAAGACAAAGAAGTATTAATAACCGGCAAAGAAAATATTAATGAGGAACAACTTACTGATGGAACCGGTCAATTAAGAACAATTGTTACCCGGAAAACTTTATATACCGATAATGCAGGAAATAAATTTCTGGTTGGTGTTATAAATGATATTACTGAGCGCAAGAAGGCGGAAGTGGAATTAACTCTGGCGAAGGAAAAAGCAGAAGAAAGCGCCCTTTTAAACAAATTTGCTTTGGATTTATATAACAATTCTGAAAACTTTGATATAGATAAAATTATTAGACTAAGTTTAGAAAAGGCAATTGAGTTAACAAAAAGTGAAATAGGTTTCTTTCATTTTGTTAATCCGGACCAGGAAACAATTTCATTACAGGTTTGGTCTGCAAAAACAATGAAAATGTGCGATGTTCCTACAAAGGTATCACATTATCCTATAAGTAAAGCGGGTATTTGGGTAGATTGTTTAAAGGAACGGAAACCCATAATTCATAATGATTATGAAAATTTACTACACAAAAAAGGACTGCCGGAAGGACATACACCAATCATTCGTGAAGCTACAATACCGGTTTTTGAAGGCGAAAAAGTAATCGCTGTTTTAGGAGTCGGCAACAAAAAAAATGATTACACCTTGCATGATATTGAATTGCTCACCAACTTATCTGTAAATTATTGGAATATAATCAGACGTAAAAGAACTGAAATTGACTTAATAAAAGCCAAAGAAAAAGCCGAAGAAAGCGAACATTTAAAAACAGCATTTTTGCAAAATATGTCGCATGAAATCCGAACACCATTAAATGCAATTTCCGGTTTTTCAGGCATGTTGAATAAGCCTGAATTATCGGAAGAAAAACGGAAAAATTTTGTTTCAATTATTCAAAATAGTGGTAAACAATTAATTTCAATAGTTTCAGATATATTAACAATTTCATCACTTGAAACCAAACAGGAAAAAGTGAATATTCAAAAAGTTTGCATAAACAGTATAATCCTTGATTTACTTGCAATTTTTAAACAACAGACACAAAATCAAAATATTTCGTTGTATGCAAAACAACAACTTAGCGACAAACAATCTGAAATTTACACCGATAAAACTAAAATTACGCAAATATTAACCAATTTAATATCCAATGCGTTGAAATTTACACACGAAGGTTTTATTCAATTTGGATATAACCTTGTAGAGCCACACTGCGGTGTGGCTCTACAAACGGAATTGCAATTTTATATAAAAGACACCGGTATCGGAATAAAACCCGAATTTCACGAAAAAATATTTGAACGATTTAGACAAGCAGACAAATCAATAAATAAATTATACGGCGGAACAGGTTTGGGTTTATCCATTTCAAAAGGATTTGTCGAATTATTAGGCGGTATAATTTGGGTTCAATCGGAACTGGATAAAGGTTCAATATTTTATTTTACAATTCCGTACAAACCGGTTCACGAAATTGACAAAGCAAATTCACCTACCATACAAAACGAAAATTTTCCGACAGTTTTAGTTGCCGAAGATGACGAATATAATTTCTTATACATCGAAGAATTGTTAATTGAAATGGATTTTAAAATAATTCACGCCAAAGACGGAAAAAGCAGCAAAAATAATCAAAGAATTTCGACCGGATTTAGCCATAATTGCACAATCAGCGTATGGATTAGAACAAGAAATAGAAAAATATAGGGTAATATTTGATGATTACGTTACAAAACCAATTGACGAAAAAGATTTAAAACAAAAATTGATGAAATATATTGACAAATCAAATATTAATTAAATGATTGATTGACACTTGATAAAAAATGCTTATGATAGCTAAAGGCTTCGGCGAAAAAACCGGCACCGCATAATCGAACGAATTAGAAGATTATGTTTGTGCCGATTTTGCTTGCTTAAGCCTATGTTGAACAAATCCTTGCATGTAGTTTCGGGCCACTGCCATTTACTTTTACCATCAGTTTTGATTATTTGCACGCCTAAAGTGGTAAAGTAGCACCAAGAAAATTTAGAAATAAAGCGATAA
>JAIFNC010000002.1 GCA_020047935.1 Bacteroidota bacterium | reverse complement strand
ACAATAGCCAAAATGGTAAAAATTAACGTAAAAGCAGGAAAACCAAGCTCCAAAAATTCGTCGAGTTTGTAGCCTGCCCCAACGCCCACCAAAATAATAATCAACATTTCGAAACCTAAACTTGAATATTTTAGGTAGCTGTTGACTGAATTATTTGGTTTATTTTTTATCATTTGCCAAATTACCTGTGGGTTGACCATCCATTTTAAACATACCGTTCAATTCAGCTCCGGCTTCAACTTCCAATTTGCCATATACGGCTTCGCCTCTAAATTTGCCCGAAGCTTTAAACGAAAGTAATTCGCTTACAAAAAGCTTTCCTTCCAAAGCGCCTGAAATATCGGCATTTTTACAACGAATTTCGCCGGTAATTTTTCCGGTAGCTCCAATTAAAACACGACCTTTGCCGGTTAAGTTTCCTTTCAAAATACCGTTAATTTTAATATCGCTGTCGGTTATAATATCGCCGATAATTTGTGTTCCGTTGCCAATAGAATCGAATAAATGAGCTTCTTGTATAATTGGTTTTGCCATAATAACTGTATTTTTTAGTTTCGAGCCTTAATTATGTCGCAAATATATAAAAATGCCGTTTAATTCCTAAAATAAAGCCGCTAAAAAGCAAAAAAAAACGGTTTATAAAATATAAACCGTTAATTTTTAATATGTTACTTTTATTGTTTAGGAGCAATGTCAATTGAAAGTAATTCTACTTCAAAAATAAGCGCCATGTTCGGTTCAATAGCACCGCCACCGCGAACATTTTTGCCATAAGCCAATTCGGTAGGAATGTAAAGCATCCATTTAGAACCTACGGGCATAAGTTGCAAAGCTTCTGTCCAACCGGGTATAACACCGTTTACCGGGAACGAAGCCGGTTCGCCGCGATCAACCGAACTGTCGAATACGGTACCGTTGATAAGTGTACCATGATAATGAACCGAAACTGCATCGGTAGCTTTAGGCATTGCGCCGGTTCCTTGTTTAATAACTTTGTACTGTAAGCCGCTTGCCAACGTTACAACGTCTTTTTCAGCTTTATTTTTTTCTAAATAAGCCTGACCTTCAGTTAAGTTTTTTTCCATTTTTTGTTCATATTTTTTCTGGAAATGGTTCTGAAGAAGTGGACCGGCATCTTCTTTTTTAATTTTCAAATCTTTACCTGCAAATACATCGGCCATAGCTTTTGCCAATAAAGCAGGGTTAATGTCATCCACCCCTTGACTTTTAATATTGGTAGCAATATCCACACCTAAGCCGTAGCTTACCGAGTCAATAGAAGCTTCCAACTTATCGGAAATGTTCAAATCGTCCATTGCGTTGTTTTTAATTAATTATCTGAGTTAAATTTAAATAATTTCTAAAAGTTCTACGGTAAAAAGCAGGGTCATATTTGCTTCAATAATACCGCCGGGAGCATTGGTTCCGTAGGCTAAGTGTGCAGGAATGAACAGCTCCCAAATCGAGCCCGAATTCATTAATTGCAAAGCTTCGGTCCAGCCTTTTATTACTCCGTTTACCGGAAATTGGCCGCGATAATGAACCGAAACCGTATCGGTTGCTTTGGGCATATTACCTGTTCCCGGTTTAACAACCCTATATTGCAATCCGCTCGGCATTTCAACTATTCCGGGTTTTGCTTTATTTTCGTTCAAAAAATGAATACCTTCTTTTAAATTTTGGTTGCCTTTTTCGGCTCGCAAGTTTTGCACATAGGCATTAATAAGCGCATTTGCTTCGTTTAACGAAAGTTGTGTTTCTTTACCAAGGTTTGCATGCTCGAAACCGGTAATAAAAGCATCAGAAACAATATTTGTTATTTGTTGTTGCGCAAGGCTTGTACCTACGCTCATTCCGAGTGCATAGCCAAATTTTTCAGCTTCAGTTCCAAAATTCATGCAATTAGTATTTAGTGTAATAAAGTTTGAATTCGAAGGGCGCAAAGTTAAAATAATGTTTCGGATAAAAAGTATAATTTCCGCCAATAAAAAAATCTTGATATTCGCCGCAAAAATCGTAGCCTTGCAGCGTAAAGTCCGAATGTTTGTTGGATAAATTTGCAAGAAACAGCATTTTTTTATCGCCATTTTGCCGCATAAAAACAAAAACACTTTCGCCGTTATCGGTAAAAATTCGCTTAAACTCACCTCCTTGCGGATTACTCCAAAGCAGTTGGTTTTCTTTTTTAAACTGAATTAGTTTTTGGTAGAAATGAAACATATCGAACGATTTGCGTTCGATTAAATCTTTATCGAAAAAAGCCAACTTTTTGTGCGAACTAAACTCTTGACCACTATACAATAGCGGAATACCCGGAAGCAAGAAGTTTATAACAGTAAAAGCTTGCAAGCTGGAACCAAAACGAGCAAATTCGGAATCGTGCCACGAATTTTCGTCGTGGTTTGAGGTAAACCAAAGCTGATTTGCATTTTTAGGAAAAGCAAAAACGGTATTGCCCAATACATTGTCAATGTCGTACACATTATTTCTTCCGCCTGCTATTCCGCTAAATATATGAAACAAGTTCCAGTTGTATAGGCTGTTAAATCCGCAGTTAATCAATTCGCGTCGTTCCGATTCGGCAAGCCAAAACAAGTCTTTCGATTCATTCAATTTTGAAATTGCAAATTGCCAGAACTCATCGGGTACTAAATGTGCCATATCGCAACGGAAACCATCGATACCAAAATTTTCGACCCAAAAACGCATCGACTGAAGCATTTGCTCCCAAACCCGGCGGTTCGAATAGTTCAAATCGGCAACGTCCTCCCATTCAGGAAATGGCGAAACCGGATTTCCTTGAGCATCTAAAGTGTAATATTCGGTATTTTTTGTAATCCAATCGTGGTCCCATGCGGTATGGTTTGCCACCCAATCGAGTAATACTTTAATATTATAACTATGCGCAACCTCAACAAATTTCTTAAAATCGTCGAAAGTTCCAAATTCAGGGTTTATGGCACAATAATCGGAAATTGAATACGGACTGCCCAAGCTGCCTTTGCGTTTCAATTTGCCAATTGGCTGAATTGGCATTACCCAAATTGCGCCAATACCCAACTCGTTAAATTCGGCCATATGCTTTATGGCTGATTTTATGGTACCTTCGGGAGTAAATTGCCTTATATTCAGTTCGTATAAGGTTTTATCTTTAAAAAAATCGGTTGTCGAACTATTCATTTTTCAAAACAAAAATTTATGCGCTGCAAAAGTAATGAATAATATTTATTTTGTATCGAAAATTATTTTTTAAGTT
Organism: Bacteroidota bacterium; assembly: GCA_020047935.1. GTDB lineage: Bacteria > Bacteroidota > Bacteroidia > Bacteroidales > JAIFNC01 > JAIFNC01. The sequence goes on along the minus strand of JAIFNC010000002.1, from coordinate 27,578 downwards.
TGAATACCATACAATTGAGTCAATTCACCAATAAAAACCTACAATTAGTCAAAACAACAAAACATTTTTAAGAAATTCACGTACACTTGCATTAGAAAGCAAAACGAAATTAAAATTTATTGCCATGAAAAACTCTTTTACAATAAAAATAATACCTATAGTATTTGCTTTAACTATCGTATTTTTTTCGACTGAATTATTGGCTTCAGGCAGTTTTGTAAATGCATTGCAAGCCGATACCGGCGGAAATTTTCTGTTCGACAGTATTTTGGCTTTGCTATTTGTTTCGGCCATTGTATTGGCAGCCAAAACTATTTACGAAAATAAAGAAGCACCCGAATTTGGAGGTAACATTTAATATTATATTAGGAAAACGATTTAGGGGCTTAATGCCCCTTTTTTATTTAAAAAGAAACACTTAAACAAAGCGAAATATTAAAACCGTGCTCCGAAATACCCGACCCAAAAGTTCGATAGTGCACATTGGTTAAATTTTCGAGCGCCAACTGAACTTCAAAGTTTCGATTTAATCGGTACGATGAGCGCAAATTTATGGTATACCAAGCCGGATATCCGTTTGTAGTTGCTTCGGTAAGTGCCCGGGTATCGTATAGCGAAATTTCGTCAATTGATTTTTTTGCTTGAAAATTTACGTAAGATTCGAGTTTAAGTCCGTCGATTATGCCTTGCACGGTTAAATTACCAAAAACCGGCGAAACATAGGGTAAGGGTTCTTTTGTATCGGTTTCGGCACCGGTAACCCAATTTACGGTTCCAAGAATGCGCAATTTATTTTTAATTCTAACTGAAGGCTTGGGGTCTATACCTCGCGAATCGAAAACAAAGCCAAAATTTACTCCTTTAAGCGAGGCTTTTCCGGTGTTTGCAAAAGCTATAGTATTATAAGTTACCCCATTAAACACTATAGTATTTGCGCCATTGTCGAAGGTAAATGGAGCAAGCAACATTGCGTTGCGAACCCACGTATGGTAAGCAGATGTATAAAAACTTAATTCGTCGAGGAAGCTGAAATGCAAGCCTGCCTCAACCGAATAATTATATTCGGGCTGTAGTTTTGCATTCGGCACACGAACAAAATTATTATCGAGGCGCACTATTCCATAATCATTCAAATTAGGTATACGATAACCTGACGAACCCAACACGTTTAATTTAATGGTTTCAACAATATTTGTTGAAAAACCAATGTTTGCTGCGGGCGCACCTGTTCTAATTTCAATGGAAGGCGATGGTAATGAAAACAATTCGGCGTGCTTAAAATTCGAAATAAGTTCAACATAATTATATCGAATTCCGCCGGTTACTGTTATTGATGTTGCCAATAACCAATTGTAATTCAAATAAACAGCGTACGAAGAGTTTTCGGAACCTCCATTCGGGTATAAGGTTAACGCATTATCAATACTTCGGTCAATGATGTGCTCTGTCCATGCATCGGAAGCTACGGTGTTGTAATTATATTCTAATCCGTAATTTAGTTTATTTACATTGTTAACCAATTTAATAAAATCGAGGTTTAGTGCCGTAGTTGTAATATTTTCTTCATTATGCAATCGGTACTTATTGTTATATAGGCGCGAAACCCGATGCTGATTTTGCAATCCGTATGCTAGCGTGGCATTCAAATAGGTATAAAAGTTATTTTCTTTTTTTGAAAGCACTTGCAAAATTCCGTTAAGGGCAGTACGTGGCGGCAATTTAGCTTCGGCATACACGGGTTTGTTATTGGTTTGGTAATTTAACAAGTCGGTTCGGTTTACTTCGCCAATAGATGTAAAATGCACGCCCGCAGTAATATCCAAAAGTTGATTGGGCGTAAAAAGTACTTTTTGCAGCAAGTTATATTTCGAATACCCGGAACCGATTAATATTTCCGGATTCGAATTCAGAAACATCGTATCTTTTTCGTTCATATATTCCGAATAGCTAGGTTTTAGTCCCCAATTAGGCAATTGCGATTGATTGGAAACCATCGGTTTTTTATTGGCACCGGTTTTAATATTGCCAAAACTTTGTGCCGAAACGGCTGTAAAAGAGGCCCACTTAAGCTTACCGAAATTAAAATCGAAACTTGCGTTGCGCCCTTTATCGGCGGTTGAAAGCCCCGCCTGACCATTGCCAAAAACTAAAACCCTATCGGAATCGCTCAGTTTTGGTGCTCGCGTGGTAAACCTAATAACTCCTCCCATAGCATCGGAACCAAAAAGCACCGACGAAGGTCCGTAAATAACATCTATCTGATTTATTGCATTTATTGGCAACTCGGAAAAAAAATCGAATATTCCATTCCCTGAAACTGCATTATTTACTCTAATTCCATCCACCATGTACAAAATTTTATTATTGCTTAAACCGCGAATAATTAAATTTCCGTCCGATGCGTAACCTTTTCGAATTGGCAAATTACCTTCATCCGAAATTATTTCGGCTATGGTACGACCAATCGAAAAACTAAGTTCGTCGGTGCCAATGCGCGAGGTCATGTTCGATACTTCAAAATAATTATCGCACAAATCATATTGCGCCACTACCAATTCTTCGAGCAAAACCATATCGGGCTCAAGCATTACGGTGTACTGATTATCAATAATATCGTTATAAGTAAACCCAATATTCTCAAACGAAGTGTGGCTAATCCATATACTGTCTTCCGGGGTAAAGAGTCCCAAATCAAAATATCCCTCCGAATCGGTAAGCGTTCCTTTGGACATGTCGGTATTAAACACAGCAGCATTCAGTACCGGGAACTTGGTGCTTACATTTACAACACGTACCGGAATTTTTTGCGCTTCGGAAGTTAAAAAGGCAAACAAAAAAACAAGCGGCAGTATAACATTTTTCGAATATTGCATTTCGGGTAATTTTTTAAGCAAACACAAAATTATTTTTACAAAAATAATGAAATTCCTATCCAAAAAACAGATTTTCGGTTTTTCGATTAAAACAAAACAGTTTAGCACAATAAATTTGCCGCAATTTAATTATTAAAAGAAGTATTTACAATATATTCGTTTTTTTAGCAGGATACCATTATTTTTGCATTTGAAAAAACAAAGCTTGTAATTTTTATATTACTTTACACCGTATTATTTGTACCAATTACGATAAAAATTTGAACTTATGCGTTTACAAATTCTTTTAATAGCACTGCTGTTTTTTGCGCTGCTTTTTGCTTTTATAGGCATTTTTGCTCCTACGGGCAGCAGCAATTCATCGGAATCGGTAATAAATGCGGTACCGGTTGATGCAGGTATTATTTTGCAATCGGACAAGCCGGGAGAATTAATTAAAACCATGGCAAACAGCGATTACAGCATTTTGAACGATTTGCAAAGTTTTTCGGAACTGCGCAAAATAAAAAATTTGAGCATTGCGCTCGATTCAATTTGTATTATAAACGCTAAAATTGCAAGCTTTTTAAGCAGCCGAAAGGTTTCTGTTTCAACCCACGCAATTGGCAAAAACTCCATCGATTTTTTATTTATTTTACGAATTAATGCTTCGGAAATAAAAACGGCGCAACAAATTTTAGCCGAACAATTTTCGGAAAACGCAGTTGTTACCGAAAAAAAATACAATAACACCACCATTTACAGTGCAAATTTAATTAACAGCAAAACGATTGAAACAGTAAATTTTGCTATTCATGCCGATATGCTTATTGCTTCAGAATCAATTCTTTTGGTTGAAGACGCCATTCGGCAAACCTCGGCACTCAGTATTCTGAAATCGTCGTCGGGGCTGGATAAAGTGTATGCTACGGCCGGGCAAAATGTATTGGCTAACCTGTTTGTTAATTACAAAATACTGCCCCTGCATTTAAGCAAATACATAAGCAATAAGCACCGTAAATTCTTAGGCTCTTACCGCCGCTTTTCCGAATGGGCAGCGCTGGATATCAGTATTGCCGACGATATGGTATCGGCACGCGGTTTCTCATACGCCAGCCCCAAAACCAACGACTTTTTAAATATTTTTTTAAATCAAGCTCCGGGCGAACCAAGTTTGCAAAATATTTTACCTGCCAATACTTCGCTATTTATGTCGCTTAATTTCGAAGCGTTTTCATCATTCTTAGGAAATTTCACCACTTTTTTGCAACAAAGTCCCGATTATCATAAGTTTCAGAAAGATTTGCGCGATATTAAAAAAGAAACAGGAATAGATTTCGACAAAGTTATGGCTCGTATAATTGACAAAGAAATTGGCTTGGCATATACCGAAATAGAACGCAACGATATTGCCAAAAACGCCTTTATTATTGTTAAAGTGAAAGATGCGGCAGCGGCCAAAAACGAAATGCTTGCCATGCTCGAAGCCTATGCACGAGCGAAACACAAAAACTTAGTAAAACTATCGAATAACTATAAATACGACTCAAAAACGGAGTTTACAATTTACGACATGCCATACCCCGACATTATGCGTACCATGTTTGGCAGGGTTTTTAGCCAAATGGAACCAAATAAGTTTACCTTTATAAACAACTACTTGGTGTTTGGTTCGTCGTTTAATTCGCTTGCCTTATTACAACGCGAAAATGCTTTACAAAACACCTTGAATCATTCGGCTGAATTTTCGGAGTTTATGTCGTCATTAACCAACAAATCGAATATTTTTGTATTTTCGAATGCCTCAAAATCGGCAAATTTCTTTTTACACTACACCGATGGCGCTTTGAGAAACGAAATTTTGGCTCGAATACCAACCTTGTACAAATTTCAAACAAATGCTATTCAGTTTGCATCGAACAAAACCGATATGTTTTTTACGAATGTAACCATAAAACTAAGTAAATCGGCAAAAAAGGATGTAAACACGGTTTGGTCGGGCAAATTGGATTCGACCGTACTGTACAAACCGCAAATAGTTATTAACCATAACAATAACGAACGCGAAATTTTTGTGCAAGACCTTAAAAACATGGTGTACTTGCTTAACAAAGACGGTAAAGTTATCTGGAACAGGCAAATAGACGGGCCTATCATTGGTCAGGTTACGCAGATTGATTATTTCAATAATAAGAAATTGCAATACCTTTTTGGTACCGAAAACAACATATATTTAATTGACCGTTTAGGGAATTATGTCGAAAAATATCCGATAACCCTACCCTACCCCGCCACCAACGAACTAAGCGTTTTTGATTACGAGAACAACCGCGATTATAGAATTTTTATAGCATGTTCGAACAAAAAAGTATATTTGTTCGACAAAACCGGCAAACTAAACGACGGTTTCGGTTTTGGCGAATCGAAGAGCAATATTGTTACCCCGATTCAGTATTTTAAAGTTGGTTTGCGCGAATATATTATACTTTCGGACCGAACCGACACCTACATATTAAACAGAAAAGGTAAGCAGGAAATTAAAATTAACGGTACTTTTGCCCGGGCAGCCAATTCGAAATTTTATTTCGATAATACCCTTGCAGGCGGAAAGCCGGCGTGGATAACCACCAACGAAACCGGAACTGTATATACCATTGATTTGAAAGGAAATATAACCGAAAAAACCTTGAAAGCCTACAGCCCTGAACATCATTTTATGTATGCCGATATGAACGCCGACGGCAAAAAAGAATATATTTTTGCCGACAAATCGGAACTTGACATTTATCAAAGCTCCGGCGAACTAATTTTCTCTAAATCGCTTTCGGCATCGGTTACCGGACCGGCTTCTATTTATATGTTTTCGGCACAAGCGTTTAAAACCGGCATTACCACCTCCGACAACAAGGTACATCTGTTTAATTCCGACGGTTCGTATTATCAAGGCTTTCCTATTAGCGGTGCCGGAAAATTCAGTATTACCATTTTAGACCGAAATATTCCCGGATACAACCTTATTGTAGGCTCTACAGACGGTTTTATTGTGAATTATAATGTGGCTATTTAATTCGTTACAAAGTTACTATAGTCAGCAATTCCATAGCGAATAAGCGTACCGAATTTTTTCATTTTTTGAAAAAAGTAATAATTTTAGCAACTTATGTAAATTAAGAGTTGAAAAACTATCTCTGTGTTCCTCTGTGCGTTCTCTGAGAAGCTGTGTGTAATTTAAATTATGACACAGAGAACCACTGAGAAACCACAGAGTTACACAGAGCAATTCGAACCCTTAATTCGCATAACTTATAAATAACAAGAACTGAAAACAAGCCAAGTAGCAGTATTCTGCGCAAAGACATGCCTGCAAACGACGTAATGCAAGCTGCAAATGTCGTTTGCAAATGCACGAAGCGTATTAATTAGACCGCAAAACCATTACCGAAAGTATTTTTAAAATTATCGCAGTACTACATTTTAAAATTACCACATTCTAAAAAGCCAAGGTATCGTAAATTATTCGTTTAAATACCTCAGTTTCTTCAATTCCGGCTTGTTTAGTTGCTGCCATAAAACCGGCATCGGGCGAAATACACGGGTTGGTGTTTATTTCCAAAACCCATGGGTTTCCTTGTTGGTCTATCCTGAAATCGACACGCACATAGCCTTTCAAATTAAAGGCTTTCCAGCAATTAAGACAAATCGTTTTTAATTTTTGTTGAAGTTCAAGTTCCTTCGTTGGGTCGTTAAAAGTTCGAACGGTATGTTGGTATTCAAACGATTCTTCGTCCCATTTCGAGCGGTAGCCTACAATTTTAAGCTTATCGTCAGGGTAATCGACAAATTTTATTTCTGCCAAAGGCATTACTTCCGCTCCGTTTTCGCCGCCCAATATCGAAATATTAAATTCTCTGCCATCAATGTATTCTTCGGCAAAAAAATCATGCGATTTATTTCCTTTTGCAAGCAAGGTCTGCCTAACTTCTTCAACCGAATCAAGCGTTTTAAAGGTATGTTCGTCCATGCCAAAACTTGCATGTTCCCACACAGCTTTTAGTATATATTTGGCATTTTCGGGGTATTTCTTCTCCTTAAAATCGGTTAGCGCAACAAATGCCGGGGTCGGAATACCGAATTGTTGCATCATGGTTTTAGCAAGCAATTTATTGGTAGTTAAATACGTAGCTTGCGAATTATTGCCGGTGTACAGAGTTTTGGTATGCTCGAACAACAGCGGAGCAATGCCTATTAGTCTGCCGTCGCCCAACATGGTTTCAACCAAGTTTACCACAAACAGCGGATTGTTTTGGGTTATTTCCTGCACCAATTCTTCCGAATCCGAAGGAAATGGTTTTTTAATTACGCGGTAACCAAGCGCCAACAGATTTTTCTCAAAAAAATCGGCTTCATCCAATACATCCAACTCATCGGGCGGCGCATCGGGCAATATTTTGCTGTGGTAAACAATTACCAAATTATTTGTTGTCATGTTATTTATGCTGAATACGTTTTATTGCAGAGTTAACAATTTCGTTCATTAGTTTGCTGTACGTCCAACCGTTTTTATAGCCTAAAATTGGTAAGTCCGAATCAATCGGGTTTAAACCTGCCAACGGATTTACTTCAATGAAATTAGGAATACCGTTTGAATCCATTCGAATATCTACTCTGCCGCCATCCACACAACCCAATGCTTTCCATGCATTTAGTGCGGTTTGTTCGCAAGCGAGGGCTACTTCTTTTTCCGGAACGGTGTAATCCATCAATTCGTGGTAATTCGATTTGCTGTTGTACGAGTACACCTCGTTGGTTTCGTCTTTTTTCTTAAACAGTATTTCCATAGTTCCCACGGCTTTGCAATCGGCTCCGTTGCCAACTATGCCAACGGTAAACTCGCGCCCCGGCAAAAAGGTTTCAACCAACACCGGCTGTTTAAATTCTTTTAATAATTGCGTGCAAACCAATTTTAATTGTTCCGCATTTTTTATTCGCGAATTGGCACTAATGCCTTTACCGGTGCCTTCTGCTACCGGTTTTGCAAACAGCGGATAAGGCAAATTTACTTGTGCTATGTCAGTTTCGGTTTCAACCAAATAAAAATCGGGAGTTGGTACACCTGCATCGCGCACTACACGCTTAGTTAGCCCTTTGTGCAAGGTAAGCGCCAACACCAACACATCCGAAAAAACATACGGTATATTATATACGTCGAGCACCGCCGGAACTTGAGCCTCGCGACCAATTCCGCTTACGCCTTCGCATATATTAAACACCATATCCCAGCGTTCGCCTTGCTGAAGTTGCGCAATGAGCATTTTAACATTACCAATTCTTTCGGTTTCAAAGCCCATTGCAATAAGTTCATTGTCAATGGCATCAATGGTTCCAATTTCATCGAACTCGGCTGCTTCTTCCTTACTAAAGCCGGCGTTTATATAATCTTGTTTTAAATCGTAGGTTATACCTACTTTTTTTATCGTTTGCTTCATTCGCTTTTATTCTGAAATATAATCCGGATACGTATGCAGATTTCCTAAATAATTACGCAAAACCAAATCGCCATTTTCTTTACGTTCTTCAACATAATTAGGCAGAAGCGGTATTTTGCCGCCACCGTTCGGGGCATCAATTACAAACTGCGGAATAGCATAGCCGCTAGTAAAACCGCGCATTCCTCTAATAATCTCTAGCCCGGTGTTTACCGATGTTCTAAAATGCGAAGAACCTAAAATTGGGTCGCACTGGTATATATAATAAGGTCGAACCCTAATTTTCAGCACTCCTTGCATTAATTTGGTCATTACGGGCACGGTATCGTTAATTCCCCGAAGCAATACCGTTTGGCTACCAAGCGGAATGCCTGCGTTTGCCAATCGTTCGCATGCCTCCTTTACTTCCGGTGTAAGTTCGTTGGGGTGTGTAAAATGCAAACTCATATACAACGGGTGGTACTTTTTGAGCACATTTACCAGTTCGTGCGTAATGCGGTGCGGCATTACTACCGGAACTTTGGTGCCAATTCTAATCATTTCAACATGTTCAATGGCACGTAAATTTCGAAGCAAATAGTCTAAGTTTTTATCGGTTAAGGTAAGTGCATCGCCGCCCGAAATAAGTACATCGCGTACTTCGGGATGATTACGAATATATTCGAACGCTTTTTCCCAAATTTTGGTACCGGCATTTAAATTATGGCTTTTGGCTACCATGTGCGAGCGCGTGCAATATCGGCAGTACGTTGCGCAAAAATCGGTAACCAAAAACAACACTCGATCGGGGTAGCGGTGCACTAAATTAGGCGCTACGCTGCAGTCTTCTTCGCCAAGCGGGTCGGATGCTTCGCCGGGCGCAACCATAAATTCGCCGGCTGCAGGAATTACGGTTCTGCGAATAGCATCATTCGCATTTTCGATATCAATAAGCGATGCATAGTAGGGTGTAATTCGAATGGGCAACGAATCGGGCTGAATGGCAACTCCTAAATTGCTTTCATTATCGCTCAATTTTAAGAAGCTTTGCAATTTACCTACCGTGGTAAAACTGTTCCGAAGTTGCCAATGCCAGTCGTTCCATTGCTCACTGGTTGCTTCCGGAAAATGGGCATTCTTAAAATTTAAGGTTTTCTCGCCAATGGGCAGTTTTTTTTCTTCTGAAAAAACTGCCTTTGGAACTAAAGCGCGTGGCTTTTTTTTGTTCATTTTAGTTTGCAAAGTCATTCGACTTGGAGGTTCGTCGTTTTCGGGCGACTCGGCAATTAAAGCATAAAATTCGTCTTTCTGCATTTTAAATTCTAAAATTGAATTAATTTAAATCCGTTTTCTTTTTTATAACTTGTTAAATTCCAATACTTTTAACGCAAAAAATTAGCGTTTATTTTGTGGCGAAACAAAATGCAATTTTAGTATTTTTTTTAATATTACAATATAAGTTTGAATAAAAGTTCATTTAAATTTAAAAAAAGATTTCAACAACTATTAATTCACTAATTTACAAATATTTACAACTGAAATACATCATGTTTTTTTTATCTTTTTATTTTGTCTGTTGAAATATATTTATATTGTTATTATTTTGAAACATAAATTTATTCAGCCTATAAATATTTAGTCTATTCAGTGTAAAATTATAAAAAGTATTTCGACTAAAACTTCCTTATTATATTAAAGCTTTTTATCTTTGCTAATAGATTAAAGGTAACTTATGGAATATAAAAATTTCTCGGAAAGAAACGAGTATGCAAATCGCCGATTGCAAGAGTGGGAAGTAAACCAAAACCCAATTGCGGAATTCGATAAATGGTTTAAAAACACGGTTAAACATAATGTTTTTCAGCCCGATGCATTTGCTGTTTCGAGCGTATCGTCAAGCGGCAAACCGTCGTCGCGAATTGTATTGCTAAAAGAATACAGCCAATTGGGTTATTGCTTTTTTAGTAATTATAACAGCCGCAAGGGCATTGAATTTGAACATAATTCGCAAGTGGCTGCGCTTTTTTATTGGGCAGAATTAGAACAACAAATACGGATAGAAGGCACGGTAGTAAAATTAACGACCGAAAAATCCGACGAATATTTTGCTTCGCGTTCGCACGAAAGCCAAATTGCCTCTATAATATCGGACCAAAGCCAAGTAATTGAAAATAGAGAATTATTGCATTCAAAATTCGATGAGTATATGCAACGTAATGCAAAACCAATGCGTCCTGCAACCTGGGGCGGATATTGTATCGTACCGGACTATTTTGAATTTTGGCAAGGCGCCCCGCACCGCCTCAACGACCGAATTTGCTATGAAAAACAAGCTGCCGGATGGAAAATTTACCGATTGGCGCCCTAATATAGATTGCGTAATTAAAATAATAGCGCATTCAAAAAGCTGATTACAACTATTTTCGGGATGTAAATTGCATTATGCAGTCATTTTTTAAAAAAAAAGTTTTCTAATTAAAATGAAATGCTTACTTTTGCAACATCTAAAGCATGGTCACGTGGCCGAGCGGTTAGGCACCGGTCTGCAAAACCGGCTACAGCGGTTCGAATCCGCTCGTGACCTCAGCAAAAGCGAACTTCAAAAAGGTTCGCTTTTTTTGTACTATTCGCATAAACAAGCTATTTGCCGGTTTTTACTTCATGAAATGCAAAAACTTCAAAAAAAAGTAAAAAAGCCGTTGAAATAATTTTGTAATATAAAAAATAGTATTACTTTTGCGCTCGAATTGCCGCGGATGTGGCGAAATTGGTAGACGCACCAGACTTAGGATCTGGCGCCGCGAGGCGTGGGGGTTCGATTCCCTTCATCCGCACTAAATTAACCGCCTTCATTTATGCAAATAAAGAAGGCGGTTTTTTAAATGATATAATCTGCATAATAATTACTATTCCATGGAAATTGTAAAAACCAACATTAACGAGGTAAACGCCGTTATAAAAATCAAAATTGGAAAAGAGGATTACTCCGAAAAAGTTCAGAAAGCACTTAAAGACTACCGCAATAAGGCAAACATACCCGGTTTCCGAAAAGGTAAAGTGCCTATGGATTTGGTAAACAAAATGTACGGAAAAGCCATTTTGGTTGATGAAGTTAATAATGTATTGGTTGACAGCCTTTCGAAATATTTATACGACGAAAAATTAGCGGTATTGGGCGAGCCACTTCCTTCGCTTACCGAACAAGATAAGGTTGATTTCGAAAATCAGACCGATTTTGAGTTTGCTTATGATGTAGCTTTGGCACCGGAATTTGACGTAAACTTGACCAAAAAGCATAAATTTCCGTACTACGAAATTAAAATTGACGACAAACTGATAAACGAGCACATGGAACGCCAGCAAGAGCGTTTTGGAAGCTCGGTTCCGGTTGAAAGCGTAGTAGCCGGCGATTTGATTAAAGGTATTTTTAACCAAGCCGATGCCGACGGAAATGTGGTAGAAAACGGACATTCGAACGAAAATATGTTTTTGTTCGATTATATTAAAGACCAAGCAATTAAAGCACAGTTTGAAGGTGCAAAAACCGACGATATTATTGTTTTCTCGCCACTTACAGCCTTCGAAAACTTAACCGAAGTGAAAAAATTGCTCGGGTTGGAAAATACTGAAAGCACAGAATTTAGCAGCAACTATGCTTTTACGGTTACTTCAGTTGAACGTTTTCAAAAAGCCGAAGTTAATCAAGAATTATTCGACAAAATGTACGGCGAAGGCGTTTGCACTTCGGAAGTTGATGCACGCGCAAAAGTTAAAGAAGAACTTTCGGCTGCATTTGTTAGCGAAAGCGATTACAAATTCCGATTGGATATTAAAGAAAAATTAGTTTCCGACATTAATTTCGAATTACCTACCGAATTTTTGAAACGTTGGATGCTTACTTCGTCGAAAGTAAATAAAGGCAAAAACGAAATGACACCTGAACGTGTTGAAAACGAATGGCCTGCACAAGAAAAAGAATTGCGTTGGCAATTAATTAAAGACAAAATTGCTAAAACTGCCGATATTAAAGTTGAATACGATGAAGTAAAAGACTTCGCCAAAAAAGTAATGACATCGCAATTTGCACAATATGGAATGGGCTACTTGCCCGACGAGCACATGGAAAATTACACGGTAAAAATGCTCGAAAAAGAAGACCAATACGAACGTTATGCAACTACCAAATTTGAAGAAAAAGTTGCATTGCATGTAAAAGGTGCTGTTAAACTTGATGTTAAAGAAATAACTACCGAAGAATTCAATAATTTCTTTAAAGAAAATTAATTTTTTGGTTTTTTATACAACGGTTAAATGTTTTTGGTATCTTTGATACCTACATTTAACCGTTTTTTTATTAATAAAAACTATATAACGTATGAATAATTCAGCAGAATTTAAAAAATTTGCCACCAAACATATGGGCATAAGCAGTTTAAATCTCGATCGTTACTCTTCGGTTTACAATAACTACATTTCGCCGACTATTATCGAAGAACGCCAGTTGAACATTGCTACCATGGACGTTTTCTCGCGATTGATGATGGACAGAATTATTTTTCTTGGTTTACCGATTGACGATTATGTTGCCAATATTATTCAAGCGCAATTATTGTTCTTGGAATCGGCAGACCCAAGCAAGGATATTCAGATTTATTTTAATACTCCGGGCGGTTCGGTACATGCCGGCTTAGGTATTTATGATACCATGCAGTACATAAACCCCGATATTGCAACCATTTGCACCGGCATGGCAGCCTCAATGGGCGCTGTGCTTTTAACAGCCGGAGCAAAAGGCAAGCGCTCGGCACTTAAGCATTCGCGCGTAATGATTCATCAACCGATGGGCGGCGCACAAGGTCAAGCATCGGATATTGAAATTACCGCTCGCGAAATTCAGAAATTAAAAAGAGAATTGTACGAAATTATTGCTTCGCATTCGGGCAACGAGTACGAAAAAGTTGAACGCGACTCGGACCGCGATTATTGGATGACCGCCGATGAAGCTAAGGCATACGGAATGATTGATGAAGTTTTATTCAGAAACGACATTAAAAAGTAAAAGATAATTCGTACTTTTGCAAAGTAATTTAAAATCAGACTTTTCATGGATAAATGTTCATTTTGCGGACGAAACAGGAAAGAAGTAACCATGCTGCTTACCGGCGTTTCGGGACACATTTGCGATGAATGTGCCGAGCAAGCGCATAAAATAGTTAAAGAGGAACTTAAACTTTCGACGGATTCGGTTCCGGGCGAGTTTAACTTACTTAAGCCCATACAAATAAAGCAATTTTTAGATCAGTATGTTATTGGTCAGGAAGAGGCAAAAAAAGTGTTGTCGGTAGCTGTTTATAATCATTATAAACGACTTACGCAAACTGAAGTACATGAAGAAGTGGAGATTGAAAAATCGAATATTCTGATGGTTGGCCCAACCGGAACCGGTAAAACCTTGTTGGCTAGAACCATTGCTAAACTTTTGCATGTTCCGTTTACCATTGTTGATGCTACGGTACTAACCGAAGCCGGGTATGTTGGTGAGGATATTGAAAGCTTACTTACTCGTTTGCTGCAAGTTGCCGATTATGATGTAAAACAAGCCGAGCGCGGTATAGTATTTATTGACGAAATAGATAAAATAGCTCGCAAAGGCGATAACCCCAGCATAACTCGCGACGTTTCGGGCGAAGGTGTACAGCAAGGATTGCTGAAATTGTTGGAAGGTTCGATTGTAAACGTGCCACCGCAAGGCGGACGCAAACACCCCGAACAGAAAATGATTTCGGTAAATACCAAAAACATATTATTTGTTTGCGGTGGTGCTTTTGAAGGTATCGATCGTAAAATTGGTCAGCGACTTAATACGGCGTTGGTTGGTTACGGTGCTATTAAAAACAACGAAAATTTAGACCGCGACAATTTATTGCAATATATTGCACCTATGGATTTAAAAGCCTTTGGCTTAATACCCGAAATTATCGGTCGTTTGCCGGTGCTTACTCACTTAGACCCATTGGACCGTGAGACATTGCGTGATATTTTAACCGAACCTAAAAACGCACTTATCAAACAATATAAAAAGCTTTTCGATTTAGACGGAATTAAACTTTCGTTTGAAAAAGAAGTATACGATTTTGTTGTGGATAAAGCAATTGAGTTTAAACTGGGTGCTCGCGGTCTGCGTTCAATTTGCGAAATTATTATGAACGAAGCAATGTTTGAATTGCCTTCGGAAAATAAGAAAGCACATAAAGTTACGCTTAAATTTGTACAGGAAAAATTTAGCCATGCAAATTTAAAAAAGCTTAAAGCGGCATAATTAGAAACTTATTTTTTCATTAAAAAGCGTTTTGAATTGAAATCAAAACGCTTTTTTTATTTCTTCTGTTGTAATAAAAAACACTATGCTTTAGGCAGTTTATTTACAGGAAACTCGACAAAGAAACGGGTGCCTTTGCCCAATTCTGTTTCGAACCAAATTACCCCCGAAGCATTTTCAATTATATTTTTAACAATGGCTAAGCCCATGCCCATTCCGCTATTTTTTGTAGTGAAATTTGGTCGAAAAAGCTTGTCTTTCAATTCTTCGGAAATACCGGTACCGTTGTCTTCAATTTTCACCCTAACAATTTTGCTGTTGGCAAACAAATCGACTTTTACAATGCCTTCTTTTCCGTTGGGAATAGCTTGCATGCCATTTTTAATCAGGTTAATAAATACCCGTTCAATATGTTCCTTGTCGGCATAAATAAGAGCTTCTTCCAGTTTATTGAAGTTGATGCTAAGCTGTGTTTTTTCGGTATTTACAAACATACGAACAATAGAATCGAGTATTGGAACCAAATTGATAACTTCGTTATTGGCTCGCGGCATTTTGGCAAAATTGCTAAATTCGGTGGCTATATTCGACAAAGTATCAGCTTGTTCAATAACCGATTGGGTTGTATTTAAGAAAATTGGTTCAAAATTCGGATTTTTTTCATTCCACGCTTTTTGCAAGTATTGAACATTGATTTTCATTGGAGTAAGCGGATTTTTAATTTCGTGGGCAATTTGCTTCGCCATTTCGCGCCATGCCATTTCGCGTTCCGAACGAGCCAGCAGTTCAACACTTTCATTCAATTCGCCGACCAACCGGTTATACACTTTAACCAAATTGCCAATTTCGTCGTTTCCGGTGTATTGAATTTCGTCGTACGATTTGCCTAATTGAACATTTCGGAATTTACTTTCCAAAATTAGCAACGGGTGCGTAATTTTATCGGAAATAAACAACGAAACAAACAATGAAATTAGGAATAAGAATACATATAAGTTTATAATAGCCACCAACATAGCCGATATTTCGTTTCTTATACTTTCCGACTTGGTAAAATAAGGCAAATTAATGTATGCCAATACTCGGTTTTCGTTATTGGTAAGCGGAGCATAAATTGAAATATAGTTTAGGTTTCCAATTTGTTCGTTATGCGAATATTTCGACAATCCAACATTGGCTAATGCTATATGTGCTGCCGGGTGTAAAAATTTGTTTTTCAATCCTTTATCAAACATATCGAGGTCGGAACCGGCAATCAAACGTCCTTCTTTAGAATAAATATTAATTTCGGTAGCAAAAACCTCCGATAAATTTAGCAAGTACTTGTTCAATTCCTTTTGATCAAAAATTACAGAATCGCTTTCGAACTTGAAAACATCGAAATTTTTAAGGTCGGTGCAAATCGAATTCGTTTTTTCGGTATATTCGTTTTGTAATTTATTATTGTATTTTAATACTTCGAACCAAGCAGTGCCAATGCCTACCAAAACAAAGGATAATACCAGCACAGAAAACATTAAGAAAATTATTTTCGATTTAAAATTGAAGCGAAAATTACGCACTAAAGTTGGCAATCGTTTGATTGCATAGTAAATAAGCAAAAGTACATTGTAATAAACCAAAAAATAGGCAAGCGATGTAACAATGTTCCAAACCGAATCGGTTTCGCTGCTAAGTATAAGCGTTGTATTACTGTCGGTTCTGTAAACCAAATGTTTAAATCCGTTTTCAACTAGGAAATATTGCAGTTCGTTGTTTTTCGTATAATTTAAGTCGGAAAGCCGATAAGGGTACACACCCGATTTTTTGACCAAATTATGATTCGTATATTTTGCAAACGACAAGTTTTTAGCAAACGGTCGTTCAATAAAATCGGTAATGCTGAATAGTTGTGCCTGCAATCCTTCGTTGTTTAAATTTGAAGTAGATTGAAGGCTTACAAATAACCGCTGTGTGCAGGCTTCGATGTTAATAAATTTGGTATAAGTAAACGAACCGTCAAAATTATCTTTAAAATAGAATGAACTGTCAATAGCTATAAAATTGTTATTAAGCGCCGGGTTTTCAATATTTGTAGAGTCGGCATTTACAAATGAAGCGGTAACGTTGAATTTAGTCCAGAAAGCCGTAAAGTATGTTTCGGTAATGTATTTTTGAACTTCGAAATTGCCAACCGAATCGGGCGTTCCGCATAATGCTTGCAACTCCGGGTCGGTCGGAATCATAGCTACGGTTTCGTTAAAACGGTGCTCGATGTATGGGTCGCGGTCGGCTAACCATTTGGTAATTTTAACTTTAAGTACTGCTTCTTCTTTTATGGTTTGTTTATTGGCAATATATAATGCCAAAAATGCCGAAAGCAGCACACCCAACAAGGTAAACCGATAGAAGGAAAAACTGTGGCGTGTAGGTTCAAAGTAAAGTTGAGTTAATACCAGTAAAATAATAAATGCACAAGTAAATTTATCGGGCAAAAACTCGGAAACATAAAGCAGCAGCACGGCAGGTAAATATAAAAACAGCAGCATTCGGACAATTACTTTGTTCGAAACAATATTTTTAATCAAGAAAATAAGTCGCTGCACCGTAATTAAGTAGGCAATAATAATTAGGGTTAATGCCGCAATGCCAAAAAGGCTGGCTACGGTAAGCTCGTCGGCCAAATAAATTTTAAAATTTAAATCAGAATCGAGCATTAAGCTGTTTAACGCAATCTGCAACACATACGAACTTAGAAGAATAGCTGCAATAGCTGCAAGCGCGGTAACGATTTTAAAAACTGAGCGCTTTTTATTAATATATTCAATAAAAGGTGTGAGATTGGAATGACCAAAAATACAAACGACCACGAAAAGAATGGTATAACTGTTTAAAATTAAATCGCCTAACGAATTAAACCAATAATTAACCGCAAATAAATCGGTGCTGAAAACTGCAAGTTCATACAGCCAAGCCGGTTGTTTATATTGAATCATTATAACCCGAAGCGCAATAATTGTTGTAATTAAAATTGCTGATACTATACGCGAGAAAGTGGCTTTGGTTAGTTTTCGTCGGCTAAAATTTAAACCGGTGAAAAGCAAAATAAATCCGATAATAAATAATGCAGCAGTTAAGTTTTGTTTTCCCAATTGCAATCGCATAGTTGATTCCGGAACCAGGGAAAAAACATAATTGCCTTGGCGGTCGTTAATTTGATGACTGTACGATAAATTGAACTGTATAACTCGAACAAAATCGGGCAGGTTGAAATGGGCTTGAAATGAATTATGCAAATACTTATTTTCGTATTTATAATTTGTTTTGATAAGAATAAGCCCAATAATGGTATACTGTTCTTGTACTAATTTTTCGACTACATAAAACCCCGAAGTGTTCTTATATAATTTAGCATCGAAACTTTTGTCGAGAAATTCCGGAATAGGCACCATGTTGTTGCTCCACAAACTGAGTCTATTATTTTTATAAACAAATACCGAAAATCCGCTTTGTTCAAGTTCTTCGACCTTGCTTAACGGATTGTTTTTAAGTTTGTTAAAATCGAGCATGCTGGCATTTTCGGTAATAGCCATGGATAAAGCTACCGATTTGAGCAAATTTTCCATTTGCTTCTGTTTTGCATTTAGCACCAGCTGTACTTCGTTTCCCGGTACTCGATAAGTATCGGTGCGGTATAAAAAGTTACTGATACTCCATGCCAAAACAAGAAGTATAATTCCTATACCGGGTAAGATGCTTAATCTGATAAAAGTTTTCAATTCCGTAGTTCTTTTCACTCTGTAAATGCAATAATAGTACCATGCAAAAGCCTGCTTAAAAAATATCAAAAACTTTAAATATACTTAAATTTACTGTCGTTTACCGAAAATTGTCGGGTTGTACAGCAAACTGTTTTATTGGTTTTCGAAAAAAAACTATTTTTTTTCAAACATAATACAATTTTTTACCATAAACAAAGTTTTCGTTACCTAAGTTTTTTTGTATTGAAATTTAGACTTATTTTAGTTTGTTTATTGAAGAGTTAAACGTAAAAAAACGTTTGTGCAAATTGCACGAACGTTTTTCAATTATCAAAAGAGAAAAATTGTTTAATCCATTTTTTCTTTTTTAGCCAAATAATGCCCTGCCGCTAAACTTAATCCTCCAAAAAGGAAAATCGTTCCGAAATAAGCTGTTTCATCTTCTAAAATGGTGTAAGCATCGATAATACTGCCGGCAAAAATACCTAAACCAATACCTATAAGGAATAAAGCTGTGCGTAACCCCAAGCTATAGGTATTTTGCGACTTAGTTTGAAACAATGAAGGGTCGGCACCGCGTTCAATCATAGCTAATCGTTCGCGATTGCGCAATACAAAATAGATAGCAAGAATACCAAAAACGCTTAAAAGGAAAATTGGTACAATAATAACTTCTGCAGGAAACATAGGATAAATTTTTAAAGGTTTTGTTAATATTTTACATTTGACTTCGGTTTTTAGTTACCACTTAAAATTACAAACTATTTAATACAAGCCCTTTTATATGCTAATCCCAAATACTGTGTTTGCCAAATGGAATGCGGATAAAACGGATGCTGGGCAACGCAGATTAAAACAGATTTTTTTTCAAAGAAATCCGTTTTAATCTGCGTTTGAAAATCCGCATTATCTGCGTTCCATAATAAATTCATCCCAATATTATGGAATAGAATATCTTTTTAATTATTATTTTGATGGATGCCGGTACTTTTTTGAACAATAAATTTTGCTTAACGCAAAATTATGTAATTTTGCAGTTTGAATTTTAATGTATTTTCCTACGTAAATAAATAGAATGGAAATAGTAAAAACTGCCGGCGAATTAAAAAATTTGCTTGATACCGCACGAAACGGAAACAAAACGGTTGGATTTGTGCCAACCATGGGCGCACTGCACGCGGGACACCTATCGCTGGTTGCACAGGCAAAAGCGCAATCCGATGTGGTTGTAGTAAGTATTTTTGTAAATCCTACGCAATTTAATAATCTTGCCGACCTTAAAACCTACCCTCGAACTCCGGAGCAAGATTTAAAAATGCTAAAAGACGCAGGTTGTCAGATTGTATTTATGCCGGAAGAGGAAGAAATGTATCCGCAGGCCGATAATCGCGAATTCAGTTTTGGCGAGTTAGATACCATAATGGAAGGTGCACATAGACCCGGACATTTTTCCGGTGTTGCTAAAATTGTAAGTAAACTTTTTACCATAATAAATGCCGATAAAGCGTTTTTTGGACTTAAAGATTTTCAGCAAGTGGCTGTAGTGAAAATGTTGGTTGCTAATTATATGCCCGAAATTAAAACGCAAATTGTTGCATGCGAAACGCTACGCGAGCCCGATGGTTTGGCAATGAGCTCGCGAAACCGATTGCTAACCCGCGAAACACGCAAAGCAGCGCCAATAATTGCCGAAACAATGATTAAAGGACGTAACCTTTTGCGTACACATTCCGTAAAAGCTATTGAAAAATTTGTTAGCGACAGCATAAACCGAAATCCGTACTTAAAAGTCGAATATTTTTCGATTGTGAATAGCGATACCTTAATGCCGGTAGCCGATTTTTCGGGCGATCATCGAATTTCGGCATGCATTGCGGTACAAGCAGGCAACGTTCGCTTAATCGATAATATGTATTATCGATAATTCTAAGTTTAAGTTCATATATTTCAACAAAAAATGCAATGAATATAGAAGTTGTAAAATCGAAAATTCATAAAGTAACCGTAACACAGGCAAATTTGCAATATGTAGGCAGTATAACCATTGACGAAGATTTGCTGGATGCTGCCAATATGATTGAAAACGAAAAAGTGCAAATTGTAAATATAAACAACGGCGAACGCTTAGAAACCTACATAATTAAAGGAGAGCGAGGTTCGGGCGAAATTTGCCTTAACGGCCCTGCTGCTCGAAAAGTAGCGGTTGGCGATGTGGTTATAATAATTTCGTACGCTTCAATGGATTTTGAAGAAGCCAAGAAGCACAAACCGGTATTGCTTTTTCCGGATACAGCTACTAATCGCTTAGTATAGCTTGAATCAATCATAAAAAAACCGACAAGTTACAAAATTTGTCGGTTTTTATTTTAATCGTTAGTTGCTATAATTAGCTTCCCATGGTCTCTTCAATTTCTGCAACTGTTTTAGGAATTGGTTTACCCAATACATTGAAACCGTTTTCGGTAATCAACACATCATCTTCAATGCGTATACCGCCAAAATCTTTGTAAGTTTCTACTAAATCGTAATTAATAAAATCGGTATGCATTTTCTCTGCTTTCCATTGGTCTATAAGTGCCGGAATAAAATAGCAACCCGGCTCAACGGTTAATACAAAACCTTTTTGCAATTCGCGACCCAAGCGTAAAAATGCTAAGCCAAATTGCGAACTGCGAACGTATTTTTCGTCGTAACCTACATGGTTTTCACCGTAATCCTCCATATCATGCACGTCTAAACCAAGCATATGACCAAGTCCGTGGGGCATAAACAAGGCATGAGCTCCGGCTTTTATGGCGTCATCAATATTTCCCTTCATTAAACCTATTTCCTTAAGGTTTTGGGCTAATGTTTTGCAAGCCAACAAGTGTATTTCGCGATAAGCTATGCCCGGTTTGCAGGCGGTTATAGCAGCCATATTGGCATTAAGTACCGCATTATAAATATCGCGCTGTCTGGTATTGAATTTTCCGCCCACCGGAACGGTACGAGTTATATCGCCGGCATAATGCATTGAAGTAGATGCGCCGGCATCAATAACCATCATTCGGCCAACTGATAGGGTATTACTGTGGTTATGATTATGTAAGGTTTGTCCGTTTACGGTAAGTATAATTGGAAACGATGGCGGATTGCCACCTGAAAGCGAAATACCTTCCAACACGCCAACAATTTCTTGTTCAATAATACCCGATTTTGCCATTTTCATGCCGGTGGTGTGCATTAAATAGGTGGTATTTACGGCTTTTGAAATTTCAGCAATTTCGAATTCATCTTTTATACTGCGGAGTTTTACAATGGCTTTAATAAGTTCTACCGATGCATATTCTTTAATAAATGTATAGTTTACGCCCAATAAATTACTAAGGAGCAAGGCATTTTCGGTGCGGTATGGCGGGGTAAAATGAATTTTGCGACCGGCGATAATAGCTTTTTTCAAAAAATCGCTTAAATTATTGAACGGTGCTGTATTTTTTACTCCAACTTGTTCTGCTTGGTCTTTCATACTTGGCAGGTTTCCCATCCAAATAATATCGTCCATGTCTACATCGTTACCAAAAATATAGTCAGTTTGGTTATCAATGTCCAAAACACCTGCCAAGCCATCCTTATCTAATCCGAAGAAGTACAAAAAGGTACTGTCTTGCCGAAAATGGTAAGTATTGCTTTTGTAATTCATGGGCGACTCGTTGTTGCCCAAAACCAGAATAATGCCGCTGCTAACCGAGGCTCTCAGTTTATTGCGTCTGTTGGAATATACTTCGCTCGAAAACATAATAATAGATTTTTTAGTAAATTTGAATTCGAAGATACGTGTTTTTGATTTTGGAAACAAATAAAAAACCCGAATCATGATAAGATTCAGGTTTTTTTAACTTTATAGGTTTGTTTTAACAGCTTCTTGAATAGTTTTAAATTCGTCTTCGGCAAGTTTTAGCTTTGTTTTTTCAAAATTTAAATCGCCAATTTCGTTTACCGGCACTAAATGAATATGCGCATGGTTTACTTCTAAACCAATTACCGCTATACCAATTTTTTTGCAAGGTACAGCTATTTTTAGTGCTTTTGCAACCTGCTTGGCAAATACCATCATTCGTCCGAGCATGGCTTCGTCTAAATCAAAAATATAATCAATTTCGGCTTTTGGCACTACCAACGTATGTCCTTTTGCTATGGGAAAAATATCGAGGAAGGCATAAAATTCTTCATTTTCGGCTATTTTATACGAAGGAATTTCGCCATGTATAATTTTAGTAAAAATAGTTGCCATATTTGAGCAGTTTTAAATTGAAATACCTATAATTTCGAAATTAATAACTCCGGCAGGCACTTTAATTTCAACTACAGCGCCCACTTTTTTACCAATAAGCCCTTTACCAATTGGTGTTTCAATTGAAAGTTTGCCTAACTTTAAATCGGCTTCCGATTCCGAAACCAGCAAATATTCAACAATTACTCCGGTTTTTTGGTTTTTCAGTTTTACTTTATTCAGAATTTGTACCGAATCGGAATTTATTCTCGATTCGTCAATCAATCGTGCGCTCGAAATTATTTCTTTCAGTTTCGATATTTTCATTTCCAACATGCCCTGTGCCTCTTTGGCAGCATCGTACTCAGCGTTCTCCGATAAGTCGCCTTTATCGCGTGCCTCGGCTATCTGACGCGAAATACTTGGGCGTTCAATGCCTTCGAGTTGCTCTAACTCAGCATATAGTTTTTTTAAGCCCTCTTCAGTTAAGTAAGATACTTTAGCCATTTTCGTAAATTTTAAATATAAAAAAAATATATAACGATTAAAAAAATAAAAGAATCCGGTACGTTGTCGGACTCTTTTTGATAATGCAAAGATATAAAATAGATTATTCGATGCCAATATTCAGGGTATGTTTTGTAACATACTGAATTTTAATACTTTTTACGCTCAAGAATTATGGAATATATCATAGCTTTTTTTGCGTCGAATTCTTGACTTAGCTTGGTATCGCCGGTTTTTTTAACTTCCAACGTTTGCATCGGATTAGAAACTTTGCGTACCGGCTCGGTCTTTTTCTTTTCTTGAGCCGATTTTTTATGTGCAAAATACGATTTGCCTTCTTCTTCCGGCGCATTTACTTCAACCTCCAAGGTTTCAGGTTGCGCATATACGCGCCTTTCCGAGTATATTGGCTCAAATGCCTCTTCGGTCTCCGGGTTGTATTGCGGTACAAAATCCGGCTTTTCCGGTTTTTTCTTGAAAATACCCACCAGTACTACTATTAAAGTAATTGCTATGTATAAAAAATCGCCTGCATCCATGGTGTTTAGTTAAAAATGTTATTAATAAATATTTTTGCTTTAATAAAACGTACCGGATGCTTTCTTTTATTGTTGCGTTCGGCTCGTTTGCGTGTTTCTTTAATTCGCTTCTTAGTTTTTTTATCCTGTATATTATAATAATGATTCGAATAAATTTCTTTAATCTTATGTTTAGCATTTTGCTCCCGTTTTAACAGTTTTTTCGCTTGCTTTCGTTCAAGCACTGTTAATTCTACATTCGAATAAGCTTTGCCCATAATCAATTTCTGGTCAGGCGTAAACTCAAGTTTTTTGCGCCAGTATTCGAATTGTTTTAATTCGCGCTTATTATACTTAGGTCCTTTGTTTTCGAGTCCGGGCAAATTTTCTTGTCCAAAAACTGAATTTGAGGTACTTACATAAAAAAATATAATGCTTAAAACTGCTATTTGAAACAAATTCATTATTATTGCACTAAATTAATAATTTTTACGAATTCAACGATGAATATTTCAAAATTTATTCCGCTTTTTTTTCTTTTTTTTCTTTTTCCTCTTTTTACTTGTTCCGAAAACGATTCGTATATACCGGAAATATATGTAAATTTCAGTGTAAACTTAAACGATCCCGAATTTTTCGCCTTAAATGCTTCGGGAAATTATGTTATTGTAAACGGCGGATTACGCGGTATTGTTATTTACCGAAAATCGTTCGATGAATTTTTGGCATTAGACCTAACTTGTACTTTCGACCCAAAAGAAGACTGCGCAACCTTAAAACCAAATACCGTAAAGAACTTTATTTTTGAAGACCTTTGTTGCGGTTCCCAATTTTCGATGTTGCTCGACGGCTTTCCGGTTGCAGGCCCTGCCAAATTACCAATGAAACAATACAATGTATCCTTTAATGCAAGTTCACAAATTCTTTACATAAACAATTAAAGTTTATTTAATTTTTTTTAAGGTGAAATCGATATCGCGCCAAATAATATTTCCTTTACTTGCGTTGCCTGTCGGGTCGGTTATGGTATATTCAAATGCCAAGCCCAACGGAAACAGCCTTACAATTACTCGGTCGGTTTTATATTTTTGCGTAGTTAGTCGTTCAACCCATTTGTAACTAAGGTAATCGGCAGAAGCCGAAAGTTCGTTGCACATTACTTGAATAATAGCATCGCGCTCGGTTTGTGCAGCAAAAACAAAATTAGCCATTCCTTTATTATTTTCTTTGCGCTCAAAATAATTTGGCAGTTGTAATTCAAAATTACAATTTTCAATCGGTTCAGTTCGGTAGTTTCCATTTTCGGCAGAGGTATCATTATTCAGTTTCAAATTCGAAAAATGAATACCCGAAATTTTCCAGCCGGTTTCGTAAGAGCCTATAATTAAGCTCATTTTGTAGGTTTTACCTTGCTCCGAATAATTAAATATATCGTCAAACGAATACAATTTGTAGGTATTTAGCGCCAATTGCTTATTACCTGCCATTGTTTTTACGATGGTAACAAAGTCTTTATTTTTTAAATATACGGTATTGTTCAGGTTCGTTTCTTTGTCGCCCGACAACTCGTCGAAGTCGGTAAAATTATTAGAGGCTATTTTATTAAGTACCTCAAGGGCAAATTCATTGGCTTTGGCTCGTTGTTCTTCAGTAAAAAGGCTAAAATTTACCTGCTGTGCACTCACTTGTGCCGACAGAACAAAAATTGATAAAAAATAAGTCAAAAATCTCATGGCAAACGGTTAAGTTGAAAAAAATTATAATTGAAGGGCAAAGGTATGCGGTATTTTTAAATTTTAAAAAAGGTTGGTTTATAAACATAGGTGTAGGTATTTTCTGTATTGCCATGCCAAATTACTTTGCTGCAAATTTTACTTCCGAAGCATTTCCGGATATAGCAACAGAGTTTTTGCGTTGGTACGGTGTTTTGCTTATGGTGTTGGGCTACTTTGAATTGCGTGCCTTGTACAGTAAAAACACCGAAGCATTAAAATTTGCCATCGAAGCATTATTATTCGGCGACTTGTTGCATTTTGGAGCAAGTATATTATTTATGCGTACCGGTGTCGAATTTTCGGCAGCTGTATTTTTTATGTTTTTCATGACCACTTTATTGGCATTAACCAGAACTTGGTGGTTAATTAAAAATTGAAAGTAAATTTATTTGCCGCCAATAGTTAGCCCAATCTTTTTGTTGGTATTACGCAAGGGTTATTTATCGGTTTTCAACAAAAATTCGAGCTATTATTAAATGCGTACTTTTACAACAACTTTTTTTACGGTAGCTGTTTCGTTCATTTTTATGCACGGCATATGCAAGTCGTTAGGAAAGAAGATGGTAAACATACCTTCATTCACCTTTACAAAAGAGCAATCGTCGGTATAAAAAGCATAATCATCGGCTTCGCTTTTCGAAACCGGCAATTGGTTGGTTAACGTATTTATACCCATCAACTCGGTACCTTTAATTACATATTGCACATCAATATACTTATAATGCGCTTCCAATTTACAGTTGCCTAATGCTATGTTGCCTAAATCGTTGTTGGTAATAAATTCGAATGCTTTAGCAATTCTTTCGCTAAGGTTTGTATAAAGTTTGTAATTTTCAATGCTGTCAAGTACCATGTTATCAGGTGATTTATTTAGAAAATATTCGTTGTATTTATTTTGTAAAATTAAGTAAATTTTACAAATAAAATCGAAACCGCTTTTTTATATACTTCTTTTTCGCCTTATGTAAAATGATTATAAATAAGGTTTTGACTTCACATAAATAATATTTTTGATTTAATTTTGCAAGCTGTTAGTTGTGTATTAATTTCTTGAAATCAAATATAATTATGGCTAAAGAAAAAAAATTCATTACGTGCGACGGCAACTATGCAGCATCGCACATCGCTTATATGTTTAGCGAAGTAGCTGCAATCTATCCTATTACGCCGTCATCAAACATGGCTGAAAACGTAGATGAGTGGGCTTCGGGCGGAAGAAGAAATATTTTCGGCGAGGTAGTTCATGTAGAAGAAATGCAATCGGAAGGCGGCGCTGCGGGTGCTGTTCACGGTTCGTTGCAAGCAGGTGCGCTTACCAGCACTTATACCGCTTCGCAAGGTTTATTGCTAATGATACCGAACATGTATAAAATTGCCGGCGAATTGCTTCCGGGAGTTTTTCACGTTTCGGCTCGTAGTTTGGCAGCTCAAGCACTTTCTATTTTTGGCGACCATTCCGATGTTATGTCGGCTCGCCAAACCGGTTTTGCTATGTTGGCTACCGGCTCGGTGCAGGAAATTATGGACATTGCCTCGGTAGCGCATTTGGCTGCTATTAAGTCGCGTGTTCCGTTCATGCACTTTTTCGACGGTTTCCGTACTTCGCACGAAATTCAGAAAGTTGAAATGCTTCAGGAAGAAGATGTTCGCGGCTTAATTGATTTGGAAGCTTTGCAAGCTTTCCGCGAGCGCGCTTTGAACCCTGAAAACCCCGTAACGCGCGGAACGGCTCAAAACCCCGATATTTATTTCCAATCGCGCGAGGCTGCAAACAAATTTTACGATGCAGTACCCGATGTAGTTGAACATTACATGGTTGAACTTTCGAAAGTTACCGGAAGAGAATATCACCCGTTTACTTATTATGGTGCTAAAGATGCCGAAAACATCATTATTGCCATGGGTTCTATAACCGATGTAATTAAAGAAACTATTGATTATTTGGCTAAACAAGGTCAGAAAATTGGTTTGCTTTCGGTGCATTTATACCGTCCGTTTTCGGCAAAATATTTTATGAATGTTTTACCAAAATCGGTAAAACGTATTACGGTACTTGACCGTACCAAAGAACCGGGTGCAAACGGCGAACCGTTGTACTTGGATATTCGCGATCTTTTCTACGGAAAAGCAAACGCGCCTATGGTATTGGGCGG
>JAIFNC010000092.1 GCA_020047935.1 Bacteroidota bacterium | reverse complement strand
TCCAAATATTCGAGTCGATAACTATTTTTAACATTTTATTCCGATTTTGGTTTCCTTCGCACTGCTTTTACTTCTTTGTTAATATCTTCCATGGTAAAATCGGTGTCGGGGTATTTGTCGGCATTTTCTTTTACTTGTTGTTTTATCGCAGCTTTCAATAGTTTACGACGAAATAAAAATTGGTCGGTTTCGCTCAATTTTTGAAATAATGCCATTACTTCGTTTATGCTTACAGTTGTCATAATTTTAAGTTTTATTACAAAGTTACGGAATAATTTCGAAATTATCTTTGAGGAAAACTTTCTTTTTGAAAAGACAGTATCTTGTTAATAACCAACAAACCAAGTTTGCTTTTACAAAAATAGGTTTTTGTTTCAAAATGCCGCAAAGTTTTTGCCCGGCATTTGCTTACCCGATAAGGGAAGACCTATCGGGTTGATAATCTTCGTAGTTTTAAAGAGTTTTCTTCTGAAAGTTCTATTGTTCTTCTCCAGTAACTTATATTATATGCAAATTCGCAATTGTCGGGATTAGATGCAGCGCCTATTGTGTAGCACTTTGCAATATATCTTTTACCGTTCATGCAAAAAGTAATAATAGGACAAATTTGCTTTTGAATTACACCTAATTTTTTCTTGTTCAATAGTTTAATAGTGCAAAAATTTCCTTCCGGCATACAAGAATATTCGTTTTTACCAAAAGATATTTGTTCATGTTCAAATATAAATTCAAGCTTATCATTGCATGCAATATTTCTTATGCTGTCAACCATTTCATTATCGAACATTTTTCGAAGATGAATAACACTGTTATTTAAAATTCTTTTTTGCCCTTTTTTAAGATGAAACGAATAATTCGTACCTTCCGGTACTGATCTATAATACATTGGATATTTTGTTGCTATGTTTATCTTACCATTTAGAAAAAAGTGAATTAAACAAGAAGTTCCGGAAGTATCAATTTCCGCTACTTTATTTTTATTTAGAAGTTGTACATAGATTTGATATTCGTTATAATAGATAGAAAATTCATCAGGATTGAATTTGACAACTTTTTCATCGAATGAAAATACAATTGCAGAATCGCTTTTTACCGGACTAAATTCATGGTCTTTATAAAAAAGGATTCCTAAAGAATCAAGCGGAAATATTTTTTGATTTATTTCCGGTTTATTGAAACAACTATAAAATAGCGTTAAAATTAACAGAACCAATAATACTACACATAAAAACCGCATTTTCATATTATAAGGTAAATAATTGTATCATTCGTTTTCCGCATTTTATTCCTTTTGCAGGTTCATTTATAATACCTTTATAAACAGCATTTTTTTAAACCAAAGTAGCTTTTTACAGTTGTTTAAAAATCAGTTTGCAACCGTTTTATAAAGCTTTCTAAAGCATAAAACGGCAACGATATTATCGGTGGTTCCGACTGAAACGGCGCAAGTGAAACTTTATAACCTTGTGCTATTTTATAGGAATCCAAAAACATATTTAAACTTTTTAGTCGTCCGGTTGCGCCCGATTTTACCTCTATTGGCAATATTTCCGATTTTATTTGTATTAAATAGTCAATTTCGGCGGTACTGTTCCGTTCGTCGCGAACCCAGTAAAAAATTCGGGGTTTAGTTACCGGCAATTGATAGGCAAGTAATTCCTGACCTACAAATTGCTCGCTTACCGCCCCTTTAAATACAGCCGAAAAATCGGCAGTCGTTGCGGTATCGGTATGAATTCCGACCATGGCATGCAATAAGCCGATATCGAGAAATATTGGTTTAAAATAATCTTCTTTTGCATTGGCAATTAGCGGTAAATTGCCGTTGGTTCTGCTTACTGCGTGCAGCACACCGGCTTTTTCGAGCAATTCGAATGCTTCTTTAAGTTCGCGCGATTTTACCGTTTGGTCTATATTGCTATAAACTAATTTTTGCCCGATAATTCGCGGAACACTTTCCATTAGTTTTTGCAAATAAATATGCTTACTAATGCCCGAATATTTAGCAAAATCGTCGGTGTAGGTATCAATTACAGAGCGTTGCAGGGCAAAGCATTTTAAAACATTTCCCGTTTTGGCATATTCTTTTACTACAGCCGGCATGCCTCCGAGTAAAAAATACTTACGTACCAGTTCGTTCAATTTTTGATGTATCGAAACCGGAATTTTTGCTAAATTTTCGAAATCCAATAAATAGATTCTCAAATTTTCTTCGCCGAGTGCATCAAGGAATTCGCCGAAAGAAAGCGGCTGCATAAACAAGTATTGTATTCGCCCGACCGGCATTTTAAAATTAGCCGATTGCAGCATAAATTCGAGCAACGAACCTGCACCAATAATATGTAAATTGGGCATTTCCTCAAAAAAGTAGCGCATTGCAGCAATGGCATTCGGACATTCTTGTATTTCGTCGAAAAATAACAAGGTATTGCCCGGCACAACCCATTTTCCGGTAAAAAGGCTTATGCGCTCAATAATTTCTGAAGGAACGAAACTTGAAAAAATTTCTTTATACTCCGGATTTCTTTCAAAATTAAGTGTGATAAAACTTGAAAATTCGGTATTTCCAAAGCTTGAAATTACGTAAGTTTTGCCAATTTGCCTTGCTCCGCGCAAAAGTACCGGGCGCTTGTTGGTGTCGTTTTTCCAACTTAAAAGCCGGGTGTAAATATCGCGTTTAATATCCATTTTGCTAAATTGTTTATATATTGAAAATTAGCTATACTTTTTGGTCAAAATCCAAAGCAAAATTACGTGTTTTTTGGCTATTTTCCAAACATGTTCATTATTTTTTTTGGCTATTTTCCAAACATAAAATTATAACATATGCTTATTTTGAAACCTTTAGTTCGCAAATCAGAAACCGTGGCATGCACATTGCTCAAGTGGTGGTTGAGTTCGTAGAATTAGTTATCAATTTTATGACCATTCCTACATTGATTTGTCCAAGGTGTTCTTCTTAAAACACCACAAATTGGACAAATATTTATTATTACATCTTCACTTTTTTCCCTTAAAATTCTTTCAATAACATCTTTGTAAAATTGATGTTCACCATCTTTAAGTAATTTAATTGAATCTTTGTTCATTGAATCTGTTTTCTTTCTTATCCTTTGCTCTTCATTTGGGTTATAAAATAAATGAGCTTTTATTTTCTTTTTTAAAATTAGAAATTCCCATGCTTCAAATTCATTTTCAGTTAAATATGAATCATAAAATTTAAAAATATAGCTGATTAAATCATCTGAAACTACCATAATCTTAAGTTAATTAAAAATCATAATTATTTATTCTAAATGTTTCCGTCGTTTTTATCGTTATCTTGTTCTTTGCCGTTAAATCCGTAAAATATAACTACCTATGCCAAAGTTTTTGCCCGGAATTTGCATACCGAAAGGGTAGTAAGCGCTGGCAGTTTGCACCAAGCCATTTCCGCCGGTTCGCAATTCGGAAACCGTGGCACGCACATTGCCCAAATGGTGGTTGAGTTCGTAGAACTTGGTGTTTACGGTTTTCATATTTTTTTACTTTTGTCTTGATACAAAAGTAACCAATAGAATAATGTTTTCTGCAAAAAATAAAAAAAAATCGGTTCCAACGATTTTATTAATTTTAGCGGTATTATTGTTTGTTAATTTGGCTGAAACAGCTATATTTTCGTATTTTTGTTTCAGAAAAAATAAAATTGCATAGATTTATGACCACTCAGAAAATATCGGAATTGCTGCAACAAGGCGAAGGCATAACTACTGAATTTAAATTGGCTCAAAACGGAATTCCGGACAATTTGTACGAAACTATTTGCGCTTTTTTGAATCGTTGCGGCGGTCATATTCTGTTAGGTGTCGATGACCATAAAAATCCGGTTGGACTTAATTCGGAAAAAGCACACAATTATTTACAACAAATTGTTACTACGGCTAATAATCCGCAAAAGCTTTCGCCCGGCTTTTTTCTGATGCCTCAGGTTGTTGAATATAAGCACAAAACATTACTTTATATTTATGTGCCCGAAAGTTCGCAAGTTCATTTAAACGGCGGTAAAATTTACGACCGAAATTTTGAAGGCGATTTGGATATTACTAAAAACAATATGGCTGTTGCGGCATTATATCAACGTAAACAACTGACATTTACCGAAAACCATATATTCCCGTACATGGAACTTGCCGATTTGCGTACCGATTTGTTCCCTCGTATTCGAACAATGGCTAATAATCATCGGGCAAACCATCCGTGGCAACAATTATCGGATTTTGAATTGATGAAATCGGCAGGTTTGTATTTGCGCGATTTTACCACCGGAACCGAAGGTTTTACTTTAGCCGCAGCTTTGTTATTGGGGAAAGATGCAACTATTCAGTCGGTTGCGCCGGCGTATAAAACCGATGCAATTTTGAGAGTTCGTAATTTAAACCGATTCGACGACCGCGACGACATACGTACGAACTTGGTAGAAGCCTACGACCGATTAATGGCTTTTATCGAAAAGCATTTGCCCGATGGATTTTATCAGGAGTCCGATGCTAAACGTAGAAGTTTGAGGTCCGTAATTTTTCACGAGGTAATTGTTAATTTATTAGGTCATCGCGAATTTATTAATCCTTATCCGGCAAAGCTGATAATAGAGCATAATACAGTTAAAACCGAAAACTGGTGCAAACCGAACGGCTACGGACTTCTTAATCCGGCTACATTTACACCGCGCACCAAAAACCCTACGATTGCTAAGTTTTTTCGCGAAATTGGTCGTTTTGAAGAATTAGGTTCAGGTGTTCGGAATATTTTTACTTATACACCTTTTTATTCCGGCGGCAAACAGCCCGAACTTGCAGAGGGCGATGTTTTTAAAATTTCAATACCTATACCAAGCCTATTGCAAACTGAGAATACAGTACAGGAAATGATTGTACCTACTTTTCAGCGCACAAAACTTAGCCAAAGTTTGCAATCGGTTTTTGAACTTATTAAGCAAAACCCCGGTATTATGGCAAAGGAAATATCGGTGCTTTTGGATGACAGGTCGATTTTTACCTTAAATAAACAACTTAAAACCCTCTTTGATGAAAATTTAATCGAACGTAAAGGTGGCAAAAAAAACGGAGGGTATTTTCCTATTGAATAATGGCAGATTAAATGGCAGATTAAATGGCAGATTAAACGGCAGATTAAATGGCGGATTAACCGGCGGATTAAATGGCGGATTAAATTTCCGGATAGAATTGCTTGCAAAGTTTTTGCCCGGCATTTGCATACCAAAGGGGTAGTAAGCGGCAGCGGTTTGCACCAAGCCATTTCCGCCGGTTCGCAAATCGGAAACCGTGGCACGCACAATGCCCAAGTGGTGGTTGAGTTCGTAGAACTTGGTGTTTACGGTTTTCATTTTTTTATTTTACTTTTGCCTTGATGCAAAAGTAACCAAAAATCAAGGCTGAAAAGTTTTTTCGTGATTTTCTACACTTCGTTACGCTAAACACAATTAACTCAAACCGCCTAGAGCGGTTCTCAAACAGAATTGTGTTTTACGCTTCACTTCGCTTGAAAATCTACGATAAAACTTTTAGGTCGGCGAAACCTACCGGCGGTTTTGCCCGGCATTTGCATATCGAATCATGGATATTAGGGAACAATAATGCTAATATCCTTGATAATGTTATAATTATCAACTTTCACTAACAAATATGTTGCTTCTGAATTAATTCTTTTTTTTACAATTCTGGTTGAAAGTGAATCTTTTGTTTTATTGTTAAACTTTACTAAAGGAATTGATGAACACCCAATAAAGTAAATATAATCGGTCTGTTCATTAGCTATTTTATTTTCAATTGCTTTTCCGAATACCATTACAAAATACGCATAATCATGGTTTTTAAATTTTTCAAACACATAAAAACTATCTGTACTAAGCTGTTTTCTATAACCTAAGCAACCCAATGTATCAATGCCCCACTTCTCTGAAAATTCATTGCTTACATTCAAATTATTATCGTTAACAACCTGATTACAGCAAATCCAAAGAAAATATGCTACAGTCAATATTAGTAATTTATTTGCCATAATTTTCATTTTTTTGTGGGCTTTTACCCTTGTGCAAAAAAAATATCGTTTAAATGTTTAGTTAAAGTCTGTTTCCAATAAAAATTTCCAAACAGGTATAATACGAACCAGTTTATCGCCGCTATTTATTTCGCGTTGCTCGGAATAGGTAAGCAATAGGCTGTGCGATGTATTTAATTCATCCATTGCTTTTTCGAGTGCATTTAACTCGCGAGTTAAAGTGGTTTTATCGGATACCGAATAACTTACTTGTACTAAATGCAGCTGGTTTTGGTGCTTGTAAATAAAATCAATTTCTAAATTGTTGGTAGTTTTATAGAACCAAACTTCAGAATATCGTCGTCGTAATTCAATATAAACAAGGTTTTCGAGCAGTATGCTTGGATGTACCGGTCTGACTGTTTTGAAAATAAAATCCATGCCGGTGAATACCCAAAAGTGCCTTGAATTATAAAGTGTTTACGTTGTTTTAAGTGCGAAGCAAGAAAAAAACTTACGAATATTTTTTGTAATTATTTATAAATTCGGTAATTGTACAAATTTTAGTAT
>JAIFNC010000326.1 GCA_020047935.1 Bacteroidota bacterium | reverse complement strand
GCTTTGTAAATTGAATCTACATCAAAACCGCATTCTTTGTATAATTCGTTTTGGGTTCCGTGTTCAATAAACTTATCCGGAATGCCTAAGCGTACAACTTTTGCAGTAAAGCCTTTATCAACCATAAATTCAATAACGGCACTGCCAAAACCTCCGGGCAGCGAACTGTCTTCAACGGTAATAATTTTTTTGAATTTACTGAAAATCTCCGTCAGCAATTCGGTATCGAGTGGTTTTACAAAGCGCATGTCGTAATGGGCAGGGTAAAACCCATTTGTTCTGGCTCTTTCAATGGCTGTGCCTGCCAACATGCCGGCGGTACCAATGGTTAATACGGCTATTTCTTCGCCGTCCTGCAACATTCTGCCTTTGCCAATTTCAATTTCTTTAAAAGGTGTTTGCCACTCTACCATTTTTCCGTTTCCGCGCGGATACCTGATAACAAACGGCCCTTTGTCGGGCAATTGTGCGGTGTACATTAAGTTGCGCAATTCCTCTTCGTCCATAGGTGCCGAAACAATTAAATTCGGAACCATACGCATATACGCAAGGTCAAAAGCTCCATGATGCGTTGCGCCGTCGGAACCAACCAATCCGCCACGGTCGAGGCACATTACCACGTTTAGTTTTTGCAAGGCTACATCGTGTATTACTTGATCGAATGCACGTTGCATAAAGGTCGAATAGATATTGCAGAACGGCACCAGTCCTTCGGCTGCCATTCCTGCCGAAAAAGTTACGGCGTGTTGTTCGGCAATACCTACGTCGAATGCCCGGTGTGGCATTTTTTCCATCATAATATTAAGCGACGAACCGCTTGGCATAGCCGGAGTAACGCCAATTATTTTGGCATTTTTTTCCGCCAATTCAACCAAGGTATTTCCAAATACATCCTGATAACGGGGCGGTTTTGGTTCGGTATTTTTGGGTTCAAGCAATTTGCCGGTGGTTTTATCGAATAAGCCGGGTGCATGAAACAAGGTTTGGTCTATTTCGGCTTGTCGGAATCCTTTGCCTTTTTTGGTTATAACGTGCAGCAGTTTAGGGCCGGGCAAGTCTTTAAGGTCTCGCAATACTTGGGTTAGGTGTTCTACATCGTGTCCATCAACAGGGCCAAAATATCTGAAATTTAGTGCTTCGAATAAGTTCGATTGCTTAAGTACAACCGATTTTATACCGTTTTCAATTTTCTGAATAAATGCTTGCGTATTAGGGCCAAACTTGCTCATTTTGCCTAAAATATCCCAAACATCTTTTTTGAATGTGTTATAGGTTTTTGAGGTGGTAATATCAATCAAATACTCGTTCAGCGCACCCACGTTTCGGTCTATTGCCATGTTGTTATCGTTCAGAATAACAAGCAAATTGGTGTTCTGAATACCGGCATTGTTTAAGCCTTCAAACGCCATTCCGCCGGTAAGTGCACCGTCGCCAATAATAGCTACCACTTGCTTATTGGTTTTGCTGTATTCCGAAGCAACCGCCATGCCCAACGCTGCCGAAATTGAAGTAGATGAATGTCCTACTCCAAAAGCATCGTACTCGCTTTCACTGCGGTTCGGAAAACCGCTAACGCCTTTATATTTGCGGTTTGTATGAAACGTATCTTTTCTGCCGGTCAAAATTTTATGTCCGTAGGCTTGGTGTCCCACATCCCAAATTAATGAATCGGTTGGGGTATTAAATACATAATGCAGTGCAACGGTGAGTTCTACCACACCCAAACTTGCGCCAAAATGCCCCGGATTTACCGATACCGCATCAATAATAAATTCTCTTAATTCGTTGCAAACCGTTGCCAACTCCTCCTGCTTCAATTTCCTTAAATCCGACGGAAACTGAATTTTATCCAACAAGTTTTCGGTTTTTTCTGACATGATTATGCTAAATTTGGAAGTTTAAAAATTATGCAAAATAACTGTTTTTTTACGTTTTATTCAAATACATGGTTAAAACGTAAAATGCTTTTTAAAATTATACTTTTTTTATGTTGAAATTCAATAGCTTAGAGTTATTACAACTAATTAAATTCAGTACAGTTTCAAAAATATTTAATGCCCTTAAATTATATATTTCGTTCGAAATATCAAAAATAATTGGTAAACCTTTTATGTGGGGTCTGCCTTTTTCGTTGTCGGTTGAGCCGGTTAATAAATGTAACTTAGCTTGTAATCAGTGTCCTACGGGTTTGTCTACAATTCTTCGACCAAAAGGCAAACTTACATTTCTAAATTACACTCAAATAATAGAGCAAGTAGCGCCGCATTTGTTATACCTGCAATTGTATTTGCAAGGCGAGCCATTTTTGCATCCGGAATTGCCGGAAATGATAGCTTATGCCAATAAACGTAAAATTTGTACTTTAGTTTCAACCAACGGGCATTTTCTTTCGGCAGAAAAGTGCCGGCAAATAGTGGCTTCGGGTTTAACCCGCTTAGTGGTTTCGTTGGACGGTGCAACCGCCGAAGTGTATGAAAAATACCGTGTTGGCGGCAATTTCGAAAAAGTGCTGCATGGCATTCGAAACATGGTTGAGGCAAAGAATAATGCCGGTTCAAACTATCCGATTATTGAACTTCAATTTATTGTCTTTCGCGCCAATGAACATCAAATTAAGGAAATACAATTATTGGGTAAGCTGTTGGGTACCAATTTGGTTTCTATAAAGTCGGCACAAATTTACGATTTTGAAGAAAATTCCGATCTAATCCCAACCATTGTTAACTATGCGCGTTATTTTAAAAACAAAAACGGTAATTGGCAAATAAAGAGCAAGTTAAAAAATAGCTGTTGGCGAATGTGGCACAATCCGGTGGTGGACACGTACGGAAATATAATGCCTTGCTGTTTCGATAAAAACGGCAATTTTTCATTAGGCAATTTGCTTGAAAAATCATTGAAGGAAGTTTGGTATTCAGAAAGTTATAAGGCTTTCAGAAGAAAAATTTTTACCGGTAGAAAACAACTTGGCATGTGCCGAAATTGTACCGAAGGACTGAAGTTATAATTTTTTCAGCAAAAGTAAACTGCCGATACTTGCGGGCAACGCTAAATTTATAAGCCATAAAAGCATAGCAACCAGTGTTATGCTTCCTACATTGGGGCTAAAAGCTTCAAAAATAGCAATGGCACCGGCAGTACGAATACCGGGTTCGGTTCCGGGCAAAACCGGTACAAAATGCAGCACAAAAAAGTAGCTTGAAACACCAATTGCCGCTTCGAAAAAAGTTAGTTCTAAATTGCATGCAAACAGCAAAATCCAAAATTGCAGAAAAAAAATCAGGTACCTTGCACTTGAATATGCGAAAACGATACTCAATTGTAAAATCGTAAGCTTTTTTACATTGGTGTACAATGCTTGAAACTGCAATTTAGCCCACAAATATTTTTTTTTGAAGTTGAAGTGTTTAAGTTGTCCAAAATTAGCGGTGTACAACCCATAAAACAGCAGAACAAGTATGAATACTATTAGAAAGGCAACAAGGTAGAAATTCAAATTGCCGGATTGCATCGTTGAATTAAATCCGAAATTTTGCCTAAAGATAAGAAAACCGGGTATACCGAACAATAAGGTAACGGCGGCTTGAAAAACCGAACCCAAACCGCTTAAAAGCAATGCTTGTACGCTTTTTTCCGAAGGTATTACCCACAATCGTCCCGGCAGTTCGCCCCAACGGTTTGGGGTGAAAATTCCTAAACTCAGTCCCATTAATATTCCTCGAATACTCTTATTTATTGAAATTTGCACCACCGGCGATATAATTACTCGCCATTTCAATGCTTCCAAAAACCAATTAAGCGGCATTAAAAGCAAAGCAACCGGCAACAAACCTAAAAAGATGGGTTTAAGTGTAAATTCTTCGGCTAAAAAAAAGAAATACAGCTTATATAAAATATACGCATAGGCAATTATGCCAATGATAATTTGCAGATAATTAGCAGAAAGAAAAGTTTTAACCCTTGTTTTGGGCATTTTTGGTTTTATTAACCACCGGCAACAAGGCAAGCGAAACAAGCCCTAAACTTATAAGCGTTAGCGTATTTAACCCGTGTACCACAAAGGCAAAAGCGCCTGCTTGATTAAAATCGACTTGGTAAAAAACCAAGGTGGCTATAACCATGGCATGCCAAGCGCCAATTCCGCCCTGTACGGGTGCTACCATGCCATAGCTCGAAAATACAAACACGGTAAGTGCCATAGAAAGCGTAAGATGTTCGGTAGCCGGAAAGGCAAAAAATGCAACGTAAACCATTACAAAATATAAGGTCCAAATTATAAAGGAGTGTAAAATGAAAAGCAAGCTTTTTTGCATCTTGAAAATCGATTTAAAACCTTCAAAAACACTTAAGGCAAGGCTTTTAATTTTAGCATACAGCTTTTGGCTTAGGAATTTTTTAATCAGAAAATAGGCAATAACTGCAAGTGCTAAACCAATAGCGCCGAGCAAGGCAAGTTTATTTCCGGAACTTATAAATTTTTGAAAATTCGATTGAATTTCGGGGTTATTGGCAATAAAACTGCTTACAGTGGTAAACTGAGTTATAACCACCAAAACCGTGAACAGCAGTAACATAAACATATCGGCGCTTCGTTCGGCAACTACCGTACCAAGCGATTTTCCAAACGGTATTTTTTCGTAGCGTTCCATAATGGTACATCGGGAAACCTCGCCTAAACGAGGCAATGCCATATTGGCCAAATACATAACCATTACGGCAAAAAAGGTATTCACGGTTTTTGGTTTGTAGCCCATGGGCTGCAGTAAATAGTTCCATCGTATTGCTCGGCTTATATGGCTTAGAATGCCTAAAAACATGGCAAATACCAAGTAACTGTATTTCACATTTTGCAATCCTTCTTTTATTTTTTCAATATCCATATTGCGGTATACCAACCAAAAAAGCAGCAAGCCAAAGGCAAGCAGAACGGTAAATTTTACTATGTTTTTAAGTGTTTCCGACATAAATTGTTTTCTGAAATTTATTTGCAAATGTAGCTATTTTGAATAAAATGTAGATACTTTTGCCCAACTTATATATGCTTAGCAAAAAAAAACATATTTTTGGGCAAAAGCTTAAACATTATTGATTATGAAAGACGTACGAGCAAAAAAACATTTAGGTCAGCATTTTTTAATTGACCAAACCATAGCCGAACGAACAGCAAATGCGCTTTTTCCGCCCGGCAGCTTGGTTGCGCTTTCTAATTCGGGAAATAAACTGCTGGAAATTGGCCCCGGAATGGGAATATTAACTAAATACCTTTTGCACCGTGCCGATTTTGATGTGCATGCCATTGAGCTTGACCAAGAATCGATTGAATATTTGAAGCGAAGCAAATTGCTTCCGGAAAATAAGCTGATTGAAGGCGATTTTTTGAAACTCGATTTCGATGCTTTTTCCGACCGACCGTTTTCGATTGTAGGAAATTTTCCGTACAATATTTCGAACATGATTATGTTTCGGGTTTTCGAAAACCGCGATAAAATAGCCCAAATTTCGGGTATGTTTCAGCACGAAGTGGCTGAGCGTATTACAAGCAAACCGGGCAAAAAAGCCTACGGAATTTTGAGCGTGTTTATACAAGCTTTTTATACGGCCGAATACATGTTTGTGGTGGGACCCGAAGTTTTTAATCCACCACCCAAGGTAAAATCGGCTATTATTCGTTTAGTTCGGAACGATGTGAAAAAACTAAACTGCACCGAAAAATTGTTTATTACCGTGGTTAAAACAGCCTTTAATCAGCGACGAAAAATGCTGAGTAATTCGCTTAAATCGATGCTGGGAGAACACAAAATAGCCTCAGAAATAATGAACAAACGCCCCGAACAATTGTCGGTTGCCGAATTTGAAATGCTTACAAACACTATTGAAAAACTTACTCAGAATCAATAACCTATATTCTGATAATTAAAACTGAGGTCGAATGAAAATAGGTATAAGTAAAAGCTTTTTTGATGATTTGCGCGAAATTATCGAACAAAAAAATGAGCATAAGGCCAAGGAAATATTACGCGAACTGCATCCTGCCGATATTGCTGAAATATATACCGAACTGGATATTGAGGAAGCTAAATTCTTGTTTCTGTTGCTCGACCCCGAAATGGGTGCCGATGTTGTAGCCGAACTTGAAGAAGACGACCGCGAACGGTTTTTAAGTGCCTTGCCCGGCGATGTTATTGCTCGAAATTTTATCGATTACATGGATTCGGACGATGCTGCTGATGCCATTGCCGACCTTTCCGAAGAAAAACGAGTGGAAGTGTTGTCGTTGCTTGAAGACGTGGAACAAGCCGGCGATATTGTCGATTTGTTGCATTATGACGAAAACACCGCCGGCGGTATTATGGCAAAGGAGCTTATTTCGGTGCTCGACTCTTGGACCATTGAAACTTGCCTTAAGGAAATTAGAAAACAAGGTGAATATATTGACGATGTATACTATATTTATGTGGTAAACAACGACAATGTGCTGCAAGGTATACTTTCGCTTAAAAAATTACTGCTTAAAGACCCAAGCGACCTTATCTCGGCGGCAATGGATACCAATGTTATTTCAGTAAATGAAGATACCGACGACGAAGAAGTGGCTGCAATTATGGAAAAATA
>JAIFNC010000107.1 GCA_020047935.1 Bacteroidota bacterium | reverse complement strand
ATCTAAATATTCGCGTTCTTTGGGTATTACGAATACATTTTTTTTGTCGGCACCTTTTAGCCATTTAGGTCGCACGGGTGTTGAACCGGTAGCAATTACAAGCTTAGTGTACTTGTACATGTTTCCGCCTGCAGTTTCAACGGTTTTATCGGCGGTGTTAATTTGAATTACCTCATCTTCAACCGAGGTTATTCCGGCTTTAGCCAGTGCAGCATCAACCGGCATTATGTTTTGTGCGCTGCTTTCGAGCGTTCCAAAAATGTATGGAATACCGCATGGCACCATTACATCTTTTTGTTTTTTTATTACGGTGAAACTTTTTTCGGCCCACGATAGTTTTCCGGTTAAAGCGGCAACCATACCGGCGGCGCTTCCGCCAATTATAAGAACATCAGTGTTTTGCATTATAAAAAGTATTTTAAAGTATTATAT
This sequence comes from Bacteroidota bacterium, assembly GCA_020047935.1. Lineage (GTDB taxonomy): Bacteria > Bacteroidota > Bacteroidia > Bacteroidales > JAIFNC01 > JAIFNC01. Next base: position 6,184 of record JAIFNC010000107.1, on the reverse strand, counting down.
AGCGTACTCTTTCCGAGTACTATAATAATAGAGTTTCTGAAGTTATTTTTGACTAATAATTATGTAAATAGTTAAAATTCCGGCACTTATAAATAGTATTTGCAACAACGAATCTTTCAACGTTGTTTTTTTATGCATTTCCGGAATTAAATCGGCAAGGGCAATGTATAAAAAACTTGCTGCCGAAAATGCCAAGGCATATGGAATAAGGGTTTTCATTGAATCGAGAAAATAAAATGCCAAAATACCGGTAACAATAGCGGTGCTGCCCGATAAAGCATTAAGCCAAAAAGCTCTAACGCGCGACATTCCGCTTTTTATAAGAATGCCAAAATCGCCCAGCTCCTGCGGAATTTCATGAAACATAACTGAAATGGTAACAAAAATTCCCATTTCGACCGAAGTTAAGAACGATGCAGCAATAATAATTCCGTCGATTGCATTATGAAAAGCATCGCCTATCAGAATTATAGGTGCGGCAGCGTGTGTGTGTCTTTCGCATTCTTTGTTTCCGCAGCTTCGCCAAAGCACAATTTTTTCGAGAAGAAAAAAGAAAACAATTCCGCCCAAAATGGTTTTAAACACAAGCACAGGCGCTAATAAGCTTATCGATTTTGGTATCATTCCAAGTAAAGCGGCTCCCAAAAGCGTACCGCCGGCATAATACATAAGCAAGGTCGAAACTTTTTCTAATCGCTTATTATTCAACGCGAACATAGTGCCTGCCAGCAAAATACTTCCTATGCTTCCTAAAAAAAGGGCAATAAGTAAATAAACAAATTCCATATAAGTTAATTTATTTTCGAATTAGAAAGGGAATTTTTCAAATAGAACTTCGGTGCACAAAAAAAGGTACCGAAGCTCTATATTTTCATTCAGTTTTTAACAAACAGAATATTATTAATCCTGATTATTTGCTCGGTTTTCGGAGCGCCTATGTCGCATTCCGTTACCTTTGCCGCCGCGTCGGCCGCGTCCTTGTAAGCAAGTTTCGGCGGGTTTTTCGCTCAATTGTGCCCTATGCGGGTTGCAATTACCTAATCCTCTGCCGGTTCCTTTTTCTTTACCTACCGGGCCTGTACCATCTTTGTTTGGCATGTCATTATTTTTTTAAATTTATATTATCAACAATACTTGCTACGGTATTGTTTTTACTTACGGTATTGGTTTGTATTTTTAACGTGTCGAGCAAGGGCTGCGCTTTCGAACCAAATTCGACTGCGTAAATTGCCCCAACCAATTTGGTTGCCAAAAATTCAACTATTTTATTACCTACACCGTGTCCGTCTTCGCGGTAAGGGTTTTCGGCGAAGTAACCGTTTTTAGCAATCGTATCGTAAATGTAAAATGAATTGCATCGTCCAAATCGTTCATCTACCAACGAATCGAGCACCGGTTTTTCGCAAGTTATAGCTATTATCATAGTTTAATTATTATTACAAATATGTTTACTGTCATTGCTATGGTGTGCTTCATGTTCTTTGCACATTTCGCCTTGGTCGGTTATATTTCCGTTTAAATATTCGGTTACCACAATATTGGGCACACCACTGCAACCTTTAACTACTTGAATACCTGCCATATTAAGTACTTTAACAGCAGCTTCTCCAATTCCGCCGGTTAGCATTACCGTAACTCCATGTGTGGCTAAAATGCTCGAAATATTCGACTTACAGCCACAGCCTTCTTCGGCCTTAATTCGTTTAATATCGCCCACTTGCTTATTGTTCAAAGTGGTAAAAATCAGGTACGAGTCGCAATGGCCGAAGTGTTCATCAATCAAATTTTCGGACGTAACCGAAACTGCAATTTTTAGCGGTTTTTCGGCTTTTGGTTCCACTAATTTAGCCATTACTTTTCCTGCCAAAGCATTATAAATGTTTTGAATTTCGTTGCTGCCTGCATAATTATGGAAACTTCCTTTATCGGCGGCCTCGGCCATTCCGTTTATAAGCGGTATTTGAGCCAAGAAGTCCAAATCGTAAGCTTCAGCCAATTGCTTACCTCCATCTTTTCCGAACAAATAGTATTTTTCATTCAAATGCTCCGATGGTGTAAACCAAGCCATGTTTTCTACGACTCCTAAAATTTGTTTACTTAATTCGGGGTTCTGAAAAAGAGAAAGTGCTTTTTTAACATCGACTAAAGCCATTTTTTGCGGAGTAGTAACCAATATTACCCCGTCGATACTAACTTGTTGGCAAAGTGTAATCGGAATATCGCCGGTGCCCGGTGGCAAATCGACTACCATATAATCGATAGTTCCCCAAACTGTGTTAGAAAAAAGCTGCAACAACACGCTCGATGCCATAGGACCACGCCAAATAAGTGCTTGTTCGGGTTTAACCAAAAAACCAATTGACATTAACTTTATGCCAAACTTTTCGGCCGGTATAAAATATTCGGTATCGTCTTTTTCAACCGTTTGCACGCAATAGTGCTCGAAACCAAATAAAGTTGGCACCGAAGGGCCAAATAAGTCGGCATCGACTAAGGCAGTTTTGAAACCATTTTGCGACAATGCAAGTGCTAAATTTGCTGCGACTGTCGATTTTCCTACGCCCCCTTTGCCCGAAGCTATAGCTATTATATGCTTTACATTTGGCAAAGTTACTTTTTCAATTTTATGCATAATACGTAAGTTTAAATACTAAAATTGCTATTTTCTTTGTATAGAAAATAAATTACTCGACAAAGGTAATGAACCTATGTTCATAATAAGAATTTTTTAACATTATTTTGAACGTAGGTTCATAATTATTTTTGGTGTTTCCACCAACATTGGCTTAATATTCAATATACCAGCAACATATATGAAAAAAGCCGAGCAAATACTCGACTTTTCATAAAAGTTAATTTTCAAAATTTTATTTATAATGAATTGAAGTTTGAAATAAGCTCGTAAATAGATTTATGCATTATGGTTATGGACTGCGTTTTAAGTATATATAGCTGCTGCGATTGATCAAAAAAAGCCTGCATCGGTGCCGAATTCAAAGTATTAATTTCGTAGTTTAATCGTTCAAACGCATTAGCCAACCAAATATTTTCAATAGAATTTTGCACAATATTTATAGCCCCCTCAGCTATTCGGGTAAAAACAAAATCGCTTTTTTCGGCACTAAAGTTTATATTATAATTGGCAAATATTTTATCGAAATTGCCCGAAAGGACCAAGTCTTCCGGCGCCCCTTGCAGGCAATTATCAGCCAACATCAGCCAAAGTTTATCTGCCAAACGGAGTGCCACATTCAAATCGTGGGTTGAATAAATAAGCAACTTATTTTGCTCGTGGGCAATTTGTCGCAAAAGCCGGACCACATCAAACTTATGGGCAATATCCAAGTACGCGGTAGGTTCGTCTAAAATAACCACCGGTGTGTCTTGAGCCAAAGCGCACGCAATGCCGGCACGTTGCTTTTCGCCGTCGGAAATGGCTACCATTTTTTTATGTTGAAGGTGAAGCAATTCAACCGATTCCAGCGCTTCCAACACTTTTTTGGTATCGGTTTCGGTAAGCAAACCAAGCCTGCCCGTGTGCGGAAAGCGACCTAATGCCACATAATCGAAAACCGTTATTATCGAATCGGTAATAATTCGTGTACCTACAAAACTTATCAGTTTAGCACGTCGGTTCAAGCTTAGGTTTCGAATATTACTTATTTCGTTGGTATGAATAAGCACCTCGCCCGAAAATGGAGGAATAAAGCCGCAAACAGTTTTCATCAAAGTGCTTTTGCCTATGCCGTTTGCGCCAATCAGCGCTACCAGTTCGCCGTACTTTCCGCTTAGCGAAACCTCTTTTTTAATTGGCTCCTGCAAGTTTTTCTTACCATAGCCCAAGGCAACCTTATTTATTTCGATGGCAATAGAATTCATGATTTAGAAATTAGCTTTTTTATTGCCAACCACAATATAAATAACTACCGGTATACCGATTAGTGCTGTTATCGAATTGATTGGCAACACGGTAGCTTGCCCCGGTAACTGCGAAACAATATCGGCAAACAGCATCCAAACCGCACCTGCCAATGCCGATGCCGGAAATAAAATTACGTGGTTTGTAGTTTTAAAAACCATTTTTACAATGTGCGGCACGGCAATGCCTACAAACGCAATTGGTCCGCAAAAGGCAGTTATACTGCCAACCAATAAACCGGTGCTTATAAAAACCGGTACTCGCATTCGCTTTGCACTTACCCCCACACTTTCAGCAAATTGCTCGCCATGCAGGAGTACATTAAATTTTTTCATGTGCAAAATTACGGGTACCAACCCAAGCACAACACCAAATGTCATTACATATAATTCGCTTTTGCTTACGCCGCCCAAGCTACCCATTGTCCAAATAATAAACGACTTAAGTGCCGATTCGGAACTAAAATATTGTAAAATGCTAACCACAGCCGACACCGCGCTTCCGAATAGCAAACCTAAAATTAAGATGGTTAAAATATCGTTGATCCGAACCGAAACTGCCATAATTATAAGCAAAACCAAGCCGGTACCCAGCCACGCAGCTATGGCAATTGCAAAATTACCAAAAAGCGTATACGCCATTGCTGTTGAAGAACTTAGCATAACCATAAGTGCCACACCCAACGAAGCGCCTGAGCTTAAACCCATAACATAGGGCCCTGCTAACGGATTGCGAAAAATAGTTTGCATCTGTAATCCGCTAACCGACAAACCAATGCCGGTAAGCACAGCCGCCATGGCTTTTGGCATTCTGAAATCGGTAATGATAGTTGAAATTGCACTTGCTTCATCGTTATTGCCAATAAGCACAGCAACAACCCGGCTAAACGAAATTTGCACCGAGCCAAACACCAAATCGGCAATAAATAGCACAACTGCCAAAACAAAAAGCATCGCAAAAAGTAATTTATGTTTGGCAGACATTTTATGTTTCTTAATTGAGTTTGTGGTAATAAAAGCATTCGCTGCCAAGTAATTCCGGATGAAAAATGCGAATTAAATCGCTTAAAATCAGGTGTGCATCGGGCATTCCCGATTCCCAATAATCGTTGCCGCCTACTTCGGTTATGCGCTTGGTGTTGTTATAAACGTTGTTTCGTTTAAATGGGCCAAACTGCTTTAGTCGTTCATCAACGCTTAAGATTTCGTTTAATGATTTAGCACCGCCTGCATTTATCCAAATATCGGCATTATCTGCCTGAATCATAACAGCTTCCAATGATAAAGGAATGGCTTCAAACGATTCGTTTTCAGCCCAACTATAATTACCGCCGGCATCGGCTATAAACTTAGCAGCAAACGACTTGCCGCCGGGAACATACCAAACGTCGTTCCAAGGCAAACCGGAAACTACTTTTGGTCGTTTTTCGATGGTTTTTGTAATTTGAACCAAACTATTATAACTTTGCTCTACTTTTTCGAAATAAGCGTTTGCCAAGGAATCTTTTTCATAAAAACTCCCAAAAAATTTAATCCATTCGGCTTTGGCAAGCGGTGTTTTCTCCAAATACTCGCCTACCATTACTACCGGTATTTTTAATTCTTCGAATTTATGTATTAGCGAAGTAACCTCCGCGCCTACTCCGTATAAAAAAACTACGTCGGGCTGAATGTTTATTACGGCCTCGAAATTAATATTACGGTCGTAGCCGGCATCCATTATGCTACCCGCTTTCAACGAATCGCGCACTTGTTTGTTATATACATAATTGCCGGAAACACCTCTGATACTGCCTATTTCCTGCAATTTGTCAATGTACCCGATGTGTCCGGTTGCCATGCAAATTACTTTTTTTACCGGTGTATTTATTCGCTTAAATTGAAGCAGCGAATCGGGTAATAGGATGCTCGGTTTAGCCAAAACGTAAGTAAATTCGATGTTTTGCGCGGCTTGCCATGGGTTTTTCACTTTTACCACCGTAAATTCAGCACCGGTTTGAACAGAAAAACCTTCGGCATGAACCGGTTTAAAATCGCCAAATCCGCCTGAAACCAAATTCGTTTCGGTTGAATTACTTGCACAGCCCAAAACAAATATTGCAGTTAAAAAAACTGCAATATTCATTTGAAAAGTAACTATTTTAATTTTCAGCATAAATTCATTCAATAGTTTTACGGGTGCAAATTTATGCAATTCTTTGTAAATCGGCTTCAGTATTCAATTTAAAAATCGGTTCATCGCCCGATTGGTACCAAAAAACAATTA
>JAIFNC010000198.1 GCA_020047935.1 Bacteroidota bacterium | reverse complement strand
TATATGCTACACAAACAATTAATTCATGTGCCAGCGATGCAGTTGAAGTTTCCATCACTGTAAACCCACTTCCCACCTCCTACATTTGGGGCGACAGGGCTATATGTTTCAACAACATTCAAGAGCATAGTTATTTGGCAACAAAAAACGAAGGTTCAGCCTATTCGTGGCAGGTTGTTGGTGGTTTGCTTACTGCCGGACAAAATATCGATGCTATAAAACTACGTTGGTTTAATGCCGGTGCAAAACAAATTATGCTTACCGAAACCATTATGGCAACCGGTTGTGCTGTTACCGATACCATACAAGTTGCTGTTGATGCTTTGCCCAACAAGCCTATAAAACCAATGGCAGATGCCTTTATTTGTAAATCGAGCAGTTCTACAGTTACCAAAGTAGCCACTACACCGGTTGCTATGGCAAGTTACTACCGTTGGCAATTGCTGCCTGCCAATGCGGGAATTATAGCCGGAACAGGCGTTGATGTTACCGTTATTTGGAACGAAACTTTTACCGGCGTAGCTACAATAAGCGTAAGTGCTATAAACAGTTGCGGCGAGTCGCAACTGTCGGAACCTGCAATAATTACGATAAAAAATGCACCAACAGCAACTATTAGCGGCGGTGCCGAAGTATGCGAAGGCGAATCGGTTGAACTTAGCATTGCGCTTTCGGGCGAAAAACCGTTTGCTGTTACCTATAGTAACGGAGTTACCGAAACCTCTGTAAATACAACCGGTTCGTTGTATAATTTTAAGCCAACAGTTTCCGGAAACTACTCGGTGGTAAAAATTACCGATGCCAATTGTACTACAACAACACCAAGCAATTCGGCAACTGTAAACTTTATTGCTAAACCTGCCAAACCAAGCATCGAAGTTATCGGCGAAACCACGTTCTGCCAAAACGGTAGCACAATTTTAAAAGCGCCGGCAGCTGATAAATACTTGTGGTCGAATGATGCAACTAATCAAAGAATTACCGTAACCGAAAATGGCAAATTTAGCGTTCGAGTATTCAATAAAATGTGCGGCAGCGAATCTTCCGACGAAGTAAGTATTAAGGTAAATCCGGTACCTGCATTGCCAACGGTAAAGCAAAACGGCAATTTGCTTATTTCGAGTGCTGTATCTGGAAACCAATGGTTTAATACCGAGGGCGCTATGCCAAATGCTACCAAATCGGTTTTCGAAATGCCAAAATCGGGCTTGTATTACGTGGTAGTTACCGCGAATGCTTGTTCGTCCCAATCGGTTGCCGATTATTATGTGCCGGTAGGTATGGATTCCGAATTAGCGAAATCGATTAAGTTATATCCGTCGCCTGCAAACACTCATTTTTATGTAAACTTACCTAATTCCGATTTTAAACAAGCCAAATTGGTATTAATTAATGTTTTAGGTAAAGAAATTCATGAGGAAATATTGAAAAATGCCGCAGACAATGAGGTTAATTTGAGCGGTATTTCAGATGGAGTTTATACCGTAAAAATTACTATTGATGGTAAAGCCGCAATTTTTAAACTTTCGGTAGCCCGATAGTATAAATGCTTCTCTTTTAGTTTGAGCTCCTGCCAAACCGGCAGGGGCTTTTTTTTATTCAAATGTTAAAATTTCAACGCAACATCCCCCCACTATTTTCAATTCTTTCCTCTTTTTTTTAGGCTATTCCATATATTTGCAGTACATTTGGGCAAACTAATTTTTGCAATGAGTATTTCAAAACAAAGTTTGTATAAAGCCACCAATGTAGGCGGTTTATTGGTTGAAGATTCGGTGCGGGTATTCGAGTTTTTGCACCGCAACCGGCTCGACTTTTATACCGATGCGCTTATTGAGCAAGTGTTGCCTGTTAAATCGATAACCTCGCGAAGGCGTATTTTTCAGGAACTTAAGCGCCGATACAAAGTGCTCGATACGGCTTTGGTCGAATATTTTTTGCAAACTAACCGTGCTGAGCAAACGGTTATTGCATTTTATGCAGCACTTAAAAATTACCGGTTTTTAAACGATGTTGTTTTCGAAATTCTTATTCCTAAATACAAGCTTAACCAAGAGAGCGTTAGTACAATGGATATTTTAACTTTGCTCGACAGTAAAGCCGCTGAGCAAGAGCATATTGCCAATTGGAGCGTACGAACCCGCAAAAACATGTGTATTTTTATACTTTCCATGCTCAAAGAAGTCGGTATTCAGCAAAACGGTTTAATTGTACCGCTATCGGCATCGGCACAACTTTGGCAACTTATAGCTGCTGCCGGCGATTTATGGATGCTGCAAGCTGCCTTGCTTTCAAAGAACGAACAACAACAAGTGCTATGATTATAACCGACTTATACGATTTTCTTACCTCTAAAGAATTTAAGGTGCCCGACACGGGCAACTTGTTTTTTCCGGCATTTATGTACACATACCCTGCCGACAAAGAGTACGAAACGCGGAAAATGGTGCTGGAATTTAAAGACCGTATGAAGCGTCCGAATAATTATCTGGATTCGTTGGTATTGAATATTTACGACGAATTTATCGATTTTCTAAAATCGCAAACCTTTGTGGGCGAATCGTTGTTAGATTTGGTGTTCGACAAAGAAGAAACTGAAGGAACCGAAGAATTGGGCAACTACTTAAAATCGAAAGTGAATACCGACGAATTTTACGATTTTGTGGCGCAAAAAGTAAGTTTGCATTTTACCGAACCCGAAAATTTACGAAAGGTGTATGTGCTAATGTACGGTTTCGGCTCTATTTTCCCTTATTTACGTACAAGCGTGTTTCTTAATAATTTTCAAAAGTATATTAAAAACTACAAACTTATTATTTTTTACCCCGGCGAATACCGCAACGGAAGTTACTATTTATTTGGTAAGCTCGACGATAAGCATTTGTATCGCGCAAGCCGTTTAAACGATTTCTAATACAACAAAACCGATTTTTCAAACTTGATTATGAAAATAAAAGACCTTTTTTTACGCAACATAGCCCGACATATAAATCCGGCAGTTACTGTGGACAGTTTTACGCAAGATACCGTTAATGCCGAAATTGAAGAATACATTTTTACCGATGAACTGATTGAAAAACAGTACGCTTTTCTGTATAAAGTGTTCAATAAAAAGGAAGGAAAAACCGGCGTTTGGATAAACGGCTACTACGGTTCGGGTAAATCGCACTTTATTAAATTTGCGCACTATTTAATGAACAACGCCAATTCGCTTGCCGCTTTTGAGCGATACAGCGATGCGGTGCGTAAGTACAAAAACGACTTGTCGGATGTTACCGAAGCAAACCTCGACCGACTGAAAAAGCAAGTGGCACAAAGCAAAGCCGAAACTATTATTTTTAATATTGAAGCCGTTACTTCGAACACCGGCAAGAAAAAAGACCGACTTACCCGAATTTTTATTAACCAACTTAACCGACACAGAGGCTTTAATGCCGTAAATATTCCGGTAGCGATTTTTTTGGAAAAGCATTTGTACAAAATTGGCAAATTCGAACTGTTTAAACAACAAATAAAAGCGCACTTAAATGCCGATTGGAATCTGAATTCGAACGATTTGGTACACTTGAAACTAAAACGTGTGCTCGAAATTGCACATGCTATTGATAACGAAATTGACGTTGAACATCTGCGCAATAAAATTGCTTTGCCCGACGATGTAAGTATTAAAGACCATTTAATACCCGAACTGCTCGACTTTTTAGCCGACAAACCCGAAAACTTCCGATTGGTTTTTATGGTCGATGAAATTTCGCAGTATATTGGCAACGATATTGAATTGTTGCTGAATTTGCAAACCATTGTTGAGGCTATTGAAGTACCTTGCCAACACCGTGTTTGGTTGGTAGCTACGGCGCAGCAAACCCTCGACGATGTGGTGGGAACAATAAAAAATTCGAATACCGTAACCGACCACGAAGCGGTGGGCAAAATTTTGGGAAGGTTCGATACGCGTATTTCGCTCGAAAGCCAAAGCGCTTCGTTTATTACTCAAAAACGTATTTTGGACAAAAACGAATCGGCTTCCGAAGAAATAAGCCATTTCTATTCGAAAAATAAAGAAGAAATACACAACAAATTTGTTTTTCTGCAAAATGCTTACAAATCGTATAATTCTGCCGACGACTTTTTGCTTGCTTACCCATTTATTCCTTATCAGTTTAAACTTATATCGGATGTTTTTGATGCCTTTTCGGCGCATGAATATGTAATTCGCGAAGTAAAAGACAACGAACGGTCGGTGCTCGGTATTACTCACAAAACTATTAAGCTGTTTACCGATAACGATTTGGGCGATTTTGTGCCTTTCGATGCTTTTTTTAACGATACTTTTAATGCCAACTTAACCCACAAAGCTCGAAGAATTATTCAAAAAGCATGGGATGCCGATTTCATTAAAAAAGACCCTTTTGCAAAGCGTGTAGTGAATGCATTGTTCATGATTTCGAACATTTCTGACGTAAATAAAGTGAAATTTTCTGCCAACCTCGATAATTTGGTCATATTGCTTATTACCAAGCTCGATGAAAACAGAAACGAATTGCAAAGCCGTATTCAGGAAGTGTTGGCAAACATGGTTGCCGACGATTTAATTTTTGTCGAAAACGGCAATTATTTCTTCTATAAAGAAGACGAAATGGATGTGGCTACCATTATCAAAAACACCCCCGTTTCTACCGAAGACCGTTTTACGTATTTTAACGATTTGTTGAAAGATATTCTGCGAAACGACAGCAAAGTGGCTTTTAATCAGAACACTATCAGCCTTAATTTTTTCCTCGACGAAAAACAGTTTAACCAAAAAGCCGATTTAAACGTGAAGTTTTTGGTTTTTACACCCTACAATGTGCATAATCTTTCGCTTGCCAACGACGACAATTCCTTGCTTTTCTGTTTATACGAGTGGTTTTTAGAAAACAGCGCATTGCATATCGATTTTATGAATTACTCGAAAACGATGGTTTACATGAAACTTTACAGTATCGACATGTACACCGAGCGCAAAGCCACGAACGAACGCTTTCAGGAGCGAAACAAAAAACTTAAGGCTTCAATTATTGAGCGAATTCGAAAACATTTTATTGAAACAAAAATAATTTCGGGACATCAAATTATCAGTCCGGAACAAATTACGGCAAATTCGCCCGATAAATATTATCAGAAAGCACTTGAAAAACACTTCGAAAATATTTTTAAATACAATAAACTTTCTGAAGCCTATGCAACAAGTGTTGATATGCTGAAAGCCAATGCTCGCAACACGCAAACCAGCACCGACAACGAACTTACCAATGCCGAACAACGCTTGGTGAACGAAATGGAACGTGCCGGAAACGAAATTTCGTTGGCCGATTTGGTTGCTACTTTCGGTGCACCGCCGTTTGGCTGGAAAGACAATGCAGTTATTGACATGGTACGGGCTTTGGCGGTTAAAAAAGCTGCAAACATCAGTTACCGCAACGACGAACGGCTCGAAATTTCGGAGTTTATCGATAAAGCCTTACGAACTACCGAACGACGCGCCATTATTATAAAACCGGGCGATAAAATTGGTATCGAAACCATTAACCAAGTAATAGCTTCGGTAAATTCGATTTTCAACAAACGGATTCCGGATTTTACCGATGCGCATAATTTAACCGCTTTTTTGCGCGATAACTTGTTTAAGGAATATATGAATAAGTTCGACGATATGTTGGAACACCACGGAAGGTGGATTTTTACGAAACCTGTCCGACAAATTACGAACGAATTTAAAAACGTGCTGCAAATTCGCGATATTAAGAAATTTTTCGAAGCTATTACAGCCAACGAATCCGAATACCGACGTTTGTTCGATTTGTTTGCGGCTATTGAAGACTTTGTAAAGGACAATTTGGCTAACTACAAGGCTATTGCAAGCTTTGCCGAAAACAATATTCACAATAAAGAACATTTGTCGGCGGCAAATGCCATAAAGCTCGACGAAATATTGCGGTTTTATAAAACCGAAGAAAACCCGACCAACGATTTTAGAACCATTAAACGACATTTTACCGATATAAGCAAAGAAATTGAAGAACTGATTGAAGCCAAAAAGCAAGAGTGCAATGCCGTGTATGCATTGGTAGCCGAAAAACTAAAATCGGAACTTACCCACCGGAATTTGCCGGAAAATTTGCTTGCCGATTGCAAGCTGCGAATTGCAGAAATTGAACGTATTGACCGAATTGAAAGATTACAGTTGCTTATTGCCGAAGCTACTAAATTTACCGGCAATCAGGTACAAAATTTCATCGATTTGCAGGCAAAACAAAAGCTTAGCGAAGAAAAATTGAAACCAAAACCGGAACCTGTTTTAAACAAAAATGCAAATTCGGCCGAAGTAACTTCGGGTAATTCGGAAGCTTCCGACGCAAAAACAGAATTTACTAAGCAACCGGCAAAAAGAACATCGGCTAAAATTGATTGGGCATTGGTAAACAAAAAAACAAGCCTGAATTCGGAACAAGAAATTAACGAATATGTCGAAAACCTGCGAAAGCATTTGCTTGAACTGCTTAATGACGCCGATTCGTTAATTATTTAAAATTCAAAATTTTATATTCAAAATTCAACATTCAAAATTTAAAATTCAAAATTTTAA
>JAIFNC010000264.1 GCA_020047935.1 Bacteroidota bacterium | reverse complement strand
CGCGCTAAGCGCATCGATTAGAAGACCTATCCCTACGGCAAACCATGCCAACCGGTTTTTGAATTTGGTGGGGTGAATTTGCGCGGTAAAATGGTGGTTAAGGATATTATCCTTTTGGAAAGATAGTATCCTTTTTCAACAATTGTTTACATCATGAATTTCATTTATTTTTTTTGAAATTCCGAAACGAAAAACTATATTTGTACACCAATTTGCAGCAACACCAACAATGCATGGAAAACAAAAAAATACCAAACCCTTGGGGTAAAAAAGGATGCCCCGAGCACCAAGGTAAAATTAAAGAAACTGCCGAAGATATTAAAGATAGGAACAATATCGCTGATTTTGAAACCTATATAGTAACGCCGGAAGGTAAAAAACGTGGCAGATTTGTTGATTTGACCGAAATAGACGAAGCTTCAGGTAAACCTGTTGCCTATTACCAAATTGGTAAAGTTAATAAAAATGGAAATCCGCCCAAAAGAGAAGAAGAGGCTATGGACGATATTGACGAAAAAACCGGCTTGCGTCCTATATTTAAACCATACAATTTAATTATACTTGCCCTATTTTTTTTAACCGGTGCATTAATTTTTGAAGTATTATGAAAAGCAGACAAATAAATTTCTTTATAAAATCGGACGAGCTAAGCAAATTTAATAAGTATTTAGCAGCCCAAAAATGGCTTATTGTCAATTCAAAAAGCATCGATGGACAACCAAGAATACTGGATAGTGTATGCAAAATTAATACGGACGAATCGTTGTTGGTTTATTTAGTACCCGAACAATTTTTGGAAACTTTAATTTTTCGTTTTGTAGAAAAACAAAATCATTACGTGCTTAATTCCGAAGTTATACTATATACTCGGCTATTTTAATACCGAAAAAGAATTTACCCTAAAACCCGACGAATTTTTAAAAGCCGCCGACAAGCTTTTTAAAGCATTCCGACGTACTTTTAAAAACCAAAAACCTAACCCATACAAAGGCTTTATTATAACCGCACAAACCCAATGACGCGCTAAGCGGCTCCAAGCCGCTAAGCGCATAGATTAGAAGACCTATCCCTACGGCAAACCATACCAACCGATTTTTGAATTTGGTGGGGTGAATTTGCGCGGTAAAAGGGTGGCTAAGGGGGCAGGATTTTGGAAAGAAAATATCGTTCTAATTAACAAAAAATACAAAAACCAATCAATTATCCGACAGTTTTATACAAAAAAGGGACAGGTCGAGACCTATCCCTACGGCAAACCATGCCAACCGGTTTTTGAATTTGGTGGGGTGAATTTGAGCGGTAAAAGGGTGGCTAAGGATACTATCTTTTTGGAAAGATAGTATCCTTAGTCAACAATCAAGCCAATTAAGCTGGCAATACCAATGATGATAATGCTGTTAAAGGCTTTCTTAATTGTTTTCAAAATGTGTAGTTAAACTTATGCGTAATATTTAAAATACAATTCAGCAAGCTCTTGTTTGAAATTCTGCTTAAGTTCCTTTACTATTTCTTCTTTAATTATTGGTATATTACTAAATCTTTCATGAAACGTTTTTCTACCATAAGGAATAAACAGCCATTCAACTTTAAATTTCGAATAATCAAAATCTTCCGGATTCACTAAAAATTCCATGTAACCGTTTAAATTGGTTAGCAATTTAAACCTATTATCGCTCTTTTCGATTTTTAAATCATAAATAAAAATCATTGCATTTGTAAAAACTAAGCTATTTAGCCTTGGAATTCCGGAAACTAATTCGTATTGACTGCTACCCTTTTCCTTATTAATCTCAGACAGATATTTTTCAAAATATCTGTCAAAATCTATAATTTTATAATAGACTGCATTTGTATATAATTCGCTGTCAAAATTGGCTTGAAGCGTTTCAAGTATCTTTATTTGCAGTTCGTTCTTAATTGCTGTATCGGAAATTCTCCATAATGAAACTATCGTACTGTTGTTTCTGCGGTCATACGATTTGCTTGCAGTCAATATTTCGAAAATAAGCTCCTTATTTCCAATTCCGTTGTAATTGTTTTTTTCAATAACTGAACTGATGGTATTTAAAAAATTGCAGTCACTATAAACATTAATCTTTCTGAGCGATATTTTTAATATTTGTTCTATCGAAAGTTCATTAAACAAATGAGTGTTTTTGAAAATAAATGAACACAAATAATTCATACTATCATGAGCAAGAAAATTTTCAACAGTCAAAAAGTTAATAAGATTATTAACTAAATTGTTTGAATTGTCTTTTGATAATGTTATTCCTGAAAGAAGAAGAAAAATATTATTAAATTTTTTAATACACTTATTATTAAAAAAATAATTGTTCAGATGATTATAAACAAGTTTTTCAGGTACAATACTCTTACCTAAAAAAGTATTTTCGTTGTAAAAAGAATTCAGAAAATTATTAACAAGTTCAATAATACTGTTTATATCCTTTTCTGAAAATTTCAATTGAGAAACATTGTAAACTTTAGTGATAAACTTAATATTCTTTGTATCACCATAATCAACAACTAAACTAAAAAAGAATGTATTAAAGCTCTTCAATTTTTCAGAATATGCCTCATCGGTCGCGTAGCTGATTATAATGGCTTCAATCGCTTTATTGCAAACTTTTGCAAACTCCGAATATTCATCAAGAATAATATAGTTATTCAAATAAAAAGTTAGTAACTTATATAATTCATATTCAATATCTGAAGGATAATTAGGTGAAAATACTTGATGAGTTCCAATTTTATAACCATTAAAAACGTCTGTGACATATTTATGAAAATCATTAATTTTTGTGCTTGCATCAACTAAAACAGAACTATCACTTATTTTTTTTAATAAAGAATATTCAATTTCTCCTATAAAAGGAATATTTGCCATCAATTTGTCGAAATCGATATCCTCTATTTCACGAATTATTTCTGCTTTACTTGTACCCTCAAAGTCCCACCATAACAGGTTTCTCAGCATTTTAATATTATGCTTTGCGATGTAATAAGTAAAGAACTTTTCAGAAATCCACGATTTTTTAGCTATTTCTTCAAATTGAAAGAATGCAGTTTTAAAATTTCCAAGTTTATAGTTAATATACGCAAGTTCTAAATCTGCTTTTAGCTCTGAATTATCATTAATTTTTAAAACCGCAATTAATTCAAAAACTTTTTTGTAATTTAACCTATTTAAATTAGATACTAAATCATCATTATTTTCACTTGTTTTTAAGTATAGCCAAACAGATTCATCCGACCAGCCAAAATTGCCAAACGAGTCCGGATTTTTGGCTCTGGAATGTAAATTATAAATTAAGCTTAAATTAAGCGACCTAATAATATATTTAAGCCTTTTTTCGAATTCAGTGATTTCCGATTCTGTAAGTTTTAAATCTTGATGTGGTTTAAATCTTATTTCGTCACCATCGTTTTCAATAGTCTTTAACAATATTTCAAACAACTTAGGATTTAACGTACGAATTGAAGTTTTATATTGATTATCAGTTTCGTTTTTCAACGTTTTAAATGGAAAAAGATTTGCTACAAATTTGGGTGGAAGCGATGTAAACTCAGAAAAACGATGTAATGATAAATACACTTGATCAATAATATTTTTTCCTGTTAGCGTCTCGTTGAATTGGTCGTATGTATTAATAAATGTTATAAAGTTTAATAATTTTTGACCTGTTTCTGAAAGCTTTTCCCCTTTAATATAATATTTTTCACACAAGGTGTTATTGCCATATAAGTATTCAATAATTTGATTGACTTTCATGTCATTTAATGCATCAAAATAGCTAATAACATTTATGCCTTTCTTTTTTAAATAATCTCTTTGAGCAAAGTGTAAATTTTCATCAACTGAAAGTAAATATGCATATTGAAAATCTTCGCCTAAAATGTTTCTTACACTTTGCATTATCATTTTTAAGTCGACATCGGAAAAACTATACCCTATAAATAAAACTACTTTTGTAGCAAACACAGATTTTAAAAATGCTTCAATTAAGGGGTGGTTCTGGCTATAGTCAAGGTAATCATCTTCCTTTAAAACAAAATCCGTATTATTTAAGTCACCATGAATCTTAACCAAAAGGTTTGTATTTAGTGCGTATGGAAATTCTTCATCTTTAGTTACAACCGAAAACGGTAATGAGTTCTTCCTAATTACTTGTTCTAATAAATCATCGTAATTTGTAGTTAAAATATGTTCCGGATTAAGCTTGAAAATCGCTTCATGAATTGCATTGTAACTTACTTTCTTATGTTTCAGTAACGTTCTGACTTTATCTATAAATTCCTTTTGTTGGCGTTCGTTGTAATACATTTGAGCAATTCGCAACGAATCGTTTTCGCCTGTCGGGATTTCTATTTCTGTTTTTAATTCATCAATTAATGTACTCCAACTTGGCACACCAGCATCAATAGAAATACCGGCACCTGCAAATACTACAAGTTTATTTGTATCAATTGCGGTTCTAATAGTATTTATGTCTGTCAGAAATTTCTTATTCATAGTATATAATTTATACTGTTCATTTGATTTTACCCAAAATACCCACCCTCAACCACCAGCAACCTATAAATTTCTTGTTTTACCGCGTTGGTTAGTTTGCTGATTTCGTCGAAGATGTCCATTAAATCGGTTAGGTTTTCTTTATTTGCGTGTTTTTTTATTTGGATAAGTCCGGAATAGGGTGTTAAAAAATCGGGGTAATCGAAGTAGCGGAAATAGGCTTCTTCTTTTAAACCAACATTATACAAAAATTGTCCTTTGCAATAATTGAAATTCCAAGTTTTGTAGAGTTCTTTTATTTTGCTAACCAAGGCGAAGGCTTCGGGGTGTTGTTTGCTTATGTGGCTGTCTAAGGTTGTTGCCCAAAAGCTTTGCGGATTACTTGGGCACAAGGGGTTATCGACAAACACTTCGGGTGCGCCGGCTACGGGGTTGTCTTTTTCGAACTTGGTAACAACGCAATTGTTTACCGACAGCACAAAAGCAAAGCACAAGGCATTCCAATTGCTTTCGTGTTCGGGTTTTATGGTGGGTGCCCAAATATCGTATTGGTTTGCCCAAGTGGGGTAATTGTTGTTAAGTGCTTTGGTTATGGTAAACCATGTAAAGGTTGCTTTTGCCGATTCGAAATCGTAGGCGCAATAACCTTTAACCGGTGTAGGGCAATTAACTGAAACGGTTTTATTAATATCAGCAATTGCAGAATCTAAACGAAACCAAACTCTATCAGGTTTATTTGAAACCCTGTTACTATTATCCATTTTTATTCGAGTTGGCGTGTAATCGTCCATTAGCCCAATATAGCTTGAATTGTGAATTCCGTATGTTTTCTTATTATTTCTTCTTTCATCTTTTAAAGGTAAACCACCATAAATTTTTCCAGAATTTAGTTCCTCCTTTGTCGCATCACGTTTAAAATCGTACATAGTTTGTTTAACCATGTTGCCATATTTTTCAATAACAGGAAGAATAGCGCGTATATCGCCTCTTGAATTATCAAATCGAATCAGTTTTTCTTTTTCAATAATGGTGCTTACAATAAATTTAAGTTCTTCGGTACCCAGCGCCCAATTAATAGCCAAATCGTGCTTTTTCAGGTTGGTATAGTCGTAAATATTAATATGGTTTTCGCGGTTTTCGTCGTATTGGTATTTCCAAATGGTAAACGCCAAAGGCCATTTGCCTTGCAGTTTAAAAAATTCGTTGCTTGTTACAATAAATCCGTTGATGTATTGGAAATGTTTGTCCCAAGTTTTGCGAAAATTTTGGTAGGTAGGGCGCGGAATAAGCCACGACGAAGGGGTGAAAATAAGAATAAGCGGATGCAATTGGTTTTGCGCCTGCAATTCGGAAATGTTGAGTATTTGCCCCAAAAACGCCAAATAACGTTCTTTGGCGGCATCGTTTCCGCACAGGTTTATAATATCGGGGTGCAGCTCGTAGCTTGCTTCTTTTTCAATTTGTACTTTTTCGTTTTCGTCGGTGTTTTTGTAGGGCGGATTGAGCAAAAACGCAATGGGTTTATCGATGCTTTGGTGCTTAAGGTTTAGTTCTTTTTCGAGTGCGCCTAAGTATTCGGCAGCCGAAACATCTAAAAAGTTTAGCCCTTTGTTTTCGGAAGTTTTTGGAATAATGGTAAATCCGGTTTCAACGTGCCACGGGTCTATGCGCATACGTCGTTCGATGGTTCGCAACAAATCGGGCTGCAATTCCGAAATAATTTTGTGTTTCAGTTTTCCGCGCCAACTGGCAATAAGGTTGCCCGAACCGCCTGCCGGGTCGAACACAATGTAATCTTCGTCAATTTTATCGGGCAACATTTCGTTGGCAAACCAAAGGGCAAATTTGCTCAGGTTGCTGTCGGTAAAAAATATGCCGTGTTGTTTTACATATTCGGGGTCAATGGCTGCCATAACCTCGTCGAACCGGCTAAAATAGTAGTCGGCAGTAAGTCCGCTGCCTTCGTTGGTAAAAATATAGTGGGTTTCGATGTATTTGGTTAAAAGTTTGAAACTTTCGGGGTTTATTTTTACCGGTTCGCTAATTTTGTGCTGCTTAAAACCCATGAGCTGAAAGGTGTCCATGTATTCGTTGGTAAGCACTTTGCTCGTTACATCCCAATACGCCACAATGGTATAAAAACAATGAACGGCATCAATGGATTCTTTAAAAAACTTTTTAAAATACTCGATGCTTTGTATAAAATTGTGGGTATTAATTTGAATACGGTCGGAATCGATGTTTCGAAGCAAGTTCAGAATTTCGAATTTTTCGTAATCTAAACTTTTAGCTTCGCCTTTAAAAAAATCGCCGCTCAAACTTTTAGGGTCGAGCCAATAAATGGCGGCTTCCTGTATTTCGGTTTTAAGTGCTTTTTGGGTTAGTCGGGCGTTTTCGGTACCAATAACATTGGGTGCTTTCGCCGGGCTTGCTTGGTGGGCAAATATAACTGCCGTTTCCGGAATACGGTTTACTTTCCAAATACCTACAAATTTGTGGGCAATAACCATTAAGGTCGAATAAGCCAAGCCGTACTTTTTCTGGTAGTGCAGGGCTTGGTAAAAGCCTTTCAGCCAGTCGTCGTAATCGGTTTTCGCTTCTACAATCAGGGTTCCTTCTACATATACATCGGCACCTTTAGCGTCCGATTCTATTTTGAATTTGTCTTTAAACAGTTTTTTGAAAAGCGGATACAGCAAAGGGCGTTTGGCATCTTCGTTGGCACTGCTTTTTATATATTCTTTCAGCGAATTAAGTTCTTCGGAAAAGGTTTCTTTCTTCATTGGTTCGGGAAATTGTATTTTGTAAAAATAAGCGTTTACAAACAGAAAGCAAAAAATATTTCGAGCTTGGTTGCAAATTTTATAAAAGACATACGGATTCGAACTTAAAACTTAGATTTTTGCCTGTTTTTTAAACACTTACATTCCTGCAAATGCTTCGCAAACTTTTCCCGCACTGCATATTTAGTCTTGAAAATGGTGCTATTGTTAGTTTTTACCTACACTTGCAGTCTTGCCGGTAACATGCAAACTGCGTTAAGCCAAACATCGAACTTGTCGGCAGGTTTTGCCTGTTCAAATTCGTACGAAATACTTATTTTATCGTTCAGCACGGCAAAATCGACATTCGTAATTCGTCCGGTTTCGGTACTTTGCGCCCAAGCTAATTGACTGAAAGCTAAAAGAAATGAGAATATATAGTTTTTCATATTGTTTGGTATGGTTTTAATAAACGCAAAGTTAGCGAAAATAGTTGATTAACCGTTAGAAAAGTTAGGATAGGGTTGGAAAGTGATTTTCGATTTTAATTGAAT
>JAIFNC010000025.1 GCA_020047935.1 Bacteroidota bacterium | reverse complement strand
TCCAAAACGCCGTTGTGTTTTTCAATAAAATCTTTGCAAAGTGCCAACCCTAAGCCGGTTCCACTTTCGCCGGCGGTTCCGGGCACCGAAACTTTTCGGGTATTGTTAAATAAATTAGCTAAAGTTTCTTCACTCATTCCAATACCGTTATCGGTAATTTTAATATCTGTTTCGTTTGTGTTTTTTTCAGCATATATACTTATAATACCGCCCGTTTTTGCATATTTTATGGCATTTCCCAACAAGTTTCGCAACACGGTGTTCAACATATTTGTATCGGCAAAAACAATTAAATCGGGTGGTACAAAATTCTGAATCGTAATTCTTTTTATAGAGGCAAGCGGGTTGTAAAAATCGATCAGGACAAAGACCATACTCGAAATTTCGTTATTTGTAGGGTTAATACTAATACCGTCGCTTTGGTTCCGGACCCAATCGAGTAAATTTTCGAGCAAGGTAAACGTGCTTTTAGCTTGCATGTTTATTTGCAATGCAAAATTATAGGCTTTTTCTTTGTCGTAATGGTGTATATTCGTGAGCAGCAAATTCGAAAAACCCATAATTCCGTTAAACGGACTTTTTAAATCGTGTGCTAAAATTGAAAGTAGGCGATTTTTTGTATCGTTCAACAAATTAAGTTGCACTTGTTTTTCTTTCAAGGCAATTTCCGTTTCTTTAATTTTCGAAATATTGGTGCAGAAACCAATAAATTCGGTATCTGAAATTTTAATCGAATCGAGGATAATGGTAATTGCCTTTCCGTTTTTATGTTTTAAGTCAATTTGCGATTTATTCGAACCATGTTCAACCATTTGTGCGAATGCATAATATGCTTGGTCGCGGTTGTAATCAAAAGTAAGTTCATTAAATTTAAAACTTAGTAATTCTTCCTGCGAATAGCCAACCAATTTACTGGTTGCATGGTTCACAAATTTGTATTCTCCGAGCTCGTTCACCACAAAAATGGGCAATGGCGAGGTGCTTATGTAGCTTCTAAAACGTAATTCGCTTTCGGCTAACGCTTTTTCAATTTTTTTCCTTTCAGTTATATCCACAATTAACGAAAAATACCCAACTACTTCGCCATCAAAAAAATGAGGAACCAATTTTACATCAAAAAACAGTATTTCATTATTTTTTGTAAGGTACTTACTTTCATAGCAAACCACTTCGCCTTGTAGTGCATTTGCAATGTGGGTTTCAATTTCGCGGGTATATAATTCGGACAATATGCCTTTAATGGATGTACCTATCATGTCCGATGCCGAAATATTGAAAAAATCTTCGTACATTTTATTTACAAATAAATAATTCAAGTGCTTATCTACCTGTGCAATAAAAACCGGAATATTGTCGGTAATTTCTTTTAGTTGTTTTGCTCCGGCTTTTAGTGCATTTTCAGCAATTACTCGCTCTGTAATATCCATTATGGCAAGTAAATACATTTCTTCCGGAAAATTTGAAATCGAAAGTTCGATGTGTTTTATTTGGTATTTTTGTTGAATTTCGAGTGTGAATATTTCGTTGAATCGTTTGCTTTGAGCATATTCGAAGTATTCATAAAACTTCGACATCGATTCGGTATCGAGCAGCGACACAAACGGATGTCCCAATAAATGTAATTTTCGTCGAACAAATAATTCGGCAGCTTTTAAATTTAGTTCTTGTATAATGCCTGTTTTATTGATAACTACATAGGCAACCGGTGCCAAATCGAATAAATTAAAATATTTCTCTCGTGCTTTTTCGTTTTCATTTCGGCTGTCTATTAGCTCTTCGTTCTGAATTTCCAATTCTATTTGATGAATTCTTAATTCTTCTACCAACTTTTGCAGTTCAATGTTCGAAAGTTCCGAAATTTCCTTTTTCGAAAAATTCAGTCGTTCTTCTGCTCTGTCTCTTAAGCTGTTCATGGCTTAAATATTTTTTTTTATTCTATTCTACAATATTGTAATTCCGTATTTAGGCGAAATGAGAAAAGATTATAAACAGATTTTCTCCATTATTAATTTGCTTCTGAATAATCGCAGCCTTTAGGCTACGGAATGTATGCTCATAACAATTACTTCAGCCAAAAATGTTTTTTTTATTTTGGGCTGAAGCCCGATTATATGCTAATTTGTACTAAAGGCTACGGCTATTCAAAAAAGTTGTATTAAATAACATACTATTATCATAGCATTTAATAAGTTATTTTGTTATTCAATTTCTTCAAATAAGGTTGCAAACTGCCCTTTTTGAGGCGAATAAGCGTTCACTTTAAATCTTTTGCCTAAAGCTTCCGATGCCTGTTCAAAAACAATGCTTCCGCCATTGTTTGCAACCTTGGCATATTTTTCAATCCATTGGGCTTCAATATTCGGAATAAGCTGTTTTACGGTTTTTCCAACCACTACTTCCCGTTTCATTCCCAAAATTGCTTCAAAAGTTTCGTTTATGTCAATAAATTTGTAATCAACCGCGTTGCCTGTTTCGTTGTACACCATTTGGTGCAATGCAAAACCCCTGTTCATGTTCTGAAACAGCGACCTGTAAAGCAAGGTTGTTTCCTGCAATTCTTGCTCTATTTGTACCAATTCGGTAATGTTTAAGTACGAAATTGCCAATTCAAAACCCTCAATATTGGTAGGTACTGCATTTACCACTATCCAAGTTACTTCTTCGTTCGCTTTAACAATGCCCATTTGCACATTGTGAATTTGTCGTTGCTCTTTAATAGCTCGCACACTGGCATATTCTTCAGAAGGCAGCAATGTTCCGTCTTTTCGAATAATTTGCCATTCGCTGCCGTCAATACTGCGCTTCAACTGCTCTGCTTTGCCTAAACCCAGTAATTCTTCGGCAGCTTTATTGCTCGATATAATTTTGCCGCTCGAATCGGAAATTGTTATTCCTACCGGCAAAAATTCGAACAATAAACGAAACTTTTCTTCGCTTATTTTTAATTCGGTTTGAACTTGAAAAAACTCGGTTACGTCTATAAACGAAAGCACAACACCGTCTAAATAGCCTTTTTGCGTAAGATAGGGTAAAACTTTCATTCTAAACCATTTATCTTTAACTTGTACCGTTTTGCTAATTACCTCATGGTTTTTTAGTACTCTTTGCACTTTTGGCAACAAATAGGTGTCTTTAATGTGGTGCGTAAGGTCTAAAATAGGCCTGCCAATATCGCTTTTCTTTAGGTTGAAAATCTCGGTTGTGTTTTCGGTAAACTTTCTTATTTTCAAATCAATATCCAAAAAAACAATGCTAACTTCCGAGTTTTGCAACAAGTTTTCCATGTCGTTGTTTGCCACCATTAAATCGTGGTTTTTTACTTGAAACTCAGTATTTACCGTATAAAGCTCTTCGTTTACCGATTGCAATTCTTCGTTGGTCGATTGCAGTTCTTCGTTCGACGAAATAAGCTCTTCGTTGGTCGATTGCAACTCTTCGTTGGTAGTTTCAAGTTCTTCAATGCTTGCCTGCAAATTTTCTTTGGTATGCTTTAGCTCGTTTTCTAAATCGAAAATTCGTTGTTGTGCTTGTGTATCAATTTCTTCGAAGGTTTTAACTTCTGCCGGAATTCCGGTAAGTTCGGGTTTCTGAATAAAATAGATAATTACAAACTTGTCGTTTAAATCATTGTGCTGAAGCGGAACAAAACGCAAATCGACAATATAGGTTTCTTTTTCGTTTTTCTGATATTTAACATTGTGGTGTACTACTTCTTGCAAGGTTTTCAACGCCTTATTTATGGCTATACTAAAGGTGAGTTTTAAGTTCGAGGGCACCATTTTAGTTACCACATATTCAAAGCCTTCGGTAATTGATTTGGTTCGCGGAAACACTAAATATTTATTTGGGTCGCCAAAGGAATTAATAATTTCGTAATTTTCGTTTACAATTACGGTTTCCGGTGCATTGTCTTCCAATATTTTATCGGCAAAAATACTTGCCATGTCCGCTACCGAAGTTTTGAGCGTATACACGGGTTTGCGTACCGGCGAGGTATGTAAAAGCCCGGAAGGAAATTTTGGAACCAAGGTTTCAATGGGCAATTTGCCGCTTCGTTTCGATTTAAAGAACTTCCATTTCAAGTTTACCGTTTCGTAAAAATGCTCCATTTCGCCAATGGTTTCGCTGCTTCCCAAAAACAAATAGCCTGTTTTGCTAAGTGCAAAATTAAAAAACGACAATACTTTTTGCTGCAACGCAGTTTGGAAATAGATTAGTAAATTTCGACAACTTAAAAAATCGATTTTATTAAACGGCGGATCTTTTATTAGGTTATGGTTGGCAAATACCAACATAGCTCTTATTTCTTCGGTAATTCTGAAACTGTCGCCCATGGGGGTAAAAAATCGTTTCAATCGTTCGGGCGAAACATCGGCCATTATGCTGGCACTGTAAATGCCTTGTCCGGCGTATTCTGTCGCATTTCTATCTACATCGGTAGCAAAAATCTTAATTTCGTTCTCTAACTCGTTGGCCAGCATGTATTCTTTAAACAAAATAGCTATTGAATAGGCTTCTTCGCCGGTTGAACAAGCGGTAACCCAAACTCTTATTTCATCTGTCGCGGTTTTTGAAGCAAATATTGCAGGTATTATTTCTTTTTCAACAATTTGAAACGCTTCGGTATCGCGAAAAAATTTGGTTACCCCAATCAGCAACTCGTTGTACAAGGTTTTTTGCTCGTTTTTCGACGAAAATAAATAGGTTATATAATCCTTTAAATTATCTATCTGATTTATACTTAGCCTGCGTTCAATGCGTCGCGAAATGGTCGATTCTTTGTAATAGGTAAAATCGAGCCCGAAATTTTCCTTGAGCTATAAATTAATTTTCGCCATATAATCGTCGGGCACGCTTGTTAAATCGCTGTATTTGTCTTTTGCTTGAATAAACGGGTGTTTAACGTAGCTGATTATTTTTTCGGGTATTTCTTGGGGCGGCAAAATAAAATCGACCGTTCCGGTGGTTACGGCACTTTTCGGCATTCCATCGAATTTTGCCGAATCGGGGTCTTGGGCAAAAATAATTCCACCGTTTTCTTTTATTACCCGAATGCCGCGGCTACCGTCGCTTCCGGTGCCCGAAAGAATAACTGCAATGGCTTTATCTTCAAAATCTTCGGCAAGCGAATGCAAGAAAATATCAATAGGTAAATTAAGTACATTTATAGTTACTTTTTCGGTAAGCTGCAGTTTCGAATGAAAAATTTTCATGTTCATTTTGCGCGGAATAAGGTATATGTTGTTTGGCTCAACCAACATACCATCTTCTGCGGTCAGTACATTCAAATTAGTGCGCTTATTCAGTATTTCCGGCATCAAGCTCTTATAATCGGGCGACAAGTGTTGCACGATAACAAATGCCAATCCGCTGTCGGCGGGTACTTTGGTAAAAAATGTTTCAATAGCCTCCAGGCCGCCTGCCGAGGCACCAATACCCACTACATAAAAATCTTTTTTCGAAACCATAATTAGCCCTATTAATTTGTGGGCAAGTTAGGTATTTTTAAAAAATAATATCGTAATTTTTTGTTAAAAATTGGCTAAATTGTTCAACTTTTTGAAAATAGAGGCAATGATTTTAAAATAACAAACCTTTTAAAAGTACCTAACCTGAATAATGCATAAAAATTGCAAATACCGGGCAAACTCCAAACATAACTGTTCGTACTTTGTTAATAAATAGCATATTGGCTTTGGAAAATATAATTGAAGGTTTTTGAAGTCCGTAGGACTGACCTATTAATAGAAATAGAAGGTTTATATGTTTTGAGCGCCGTAGGTGCGACCTGTTCTAACTACAATACAGCTATTAAAAGGTCGCACCAACGGCGCTTACTTACTGATATATATACTATTAATAGCACGCACTAAAGGCGCTAAAAACCCTACCGGTTTTCAAAGCCAACTTATGTACTAAAACCTTTTTGTGAATTATTCAGGCTAATTAAGGGATTGAAGAATACAAATACAGGATGCCAAAAAAAATATTACTTGTTAAGAAAAAAGATAAAAATACTTTTAACTCTTATACTATTCATAAACAACGAAATACCGGCAGTATGCAAGAAAAGAATAAAAAAAATAAAAAAAAAGTATATACAAAGTACAACAAAAAAAAAAAGTAGCCGTTAATAAAACCGTAGTTCTTAAAATATTATTTATTTGAATAATACGAAAGCCATTTAATTGGTTTTTCGCTGAACAAGTATTTTTTAATTATTTTTAAACAAAACTAAATTTTTTATGAAAAAACTTAGCTATTTATTATTGGCAGTATTTGCTGCAGGCACAATTTTTACCAGTTGTTCGGAACAAACCGATCCGGTTGCTCCAGCAGTAACCGTTACACTTAAAACCACCGACGCTAAATATGTTGTTGGTGAAAAATTGACTTACGAAATTAAAGTAGTTGCAAGCGAAGGCGTATTGGCTGATGCTACCATTACTCCTACCATGGCAGGTGGTACCGGAACAAGTCCGGGTACTTACAAATTTACCGAGGAAACAACAGAAACATTTACTTACTTTTATGTAATTCCTGATAAAGCAGGTAGTAAAGTAACTATTAATGTTGAAGCTATGCTTACCGAAGGTACTGCTGTTGGCGAAGGCAAATCAGCTGAATTTACCATTGGTGC
>JAIFNC010000238.1 GCA_020047935.1 Bacteroidota bacterium | reverse complement strand
TAACGGCATCTTTATCGCGAATAAAATCGCCTGCCAAATAGCCGTAGCTTTCCTCGCCGCCAATGATAAAGTCTTTTTTGCCTTCGTTTTGTCCTAAAATTTCAGCAATAAATTTAAATCCCGTTAAAACGTCGTAGTATTCAACGCCGAATTTTTTCGCCATTTCAACCAGCAATTCGGTAGTTACTATGGTTTTAACAATGTACTGCTTGCCGTTCAGTTTACCGGCATCTTTCCATGCATTCAACATGTAATAAACCAACAAAGCACCGGTTTGGTTGCCGTTCAGCAACACAAATTCGCCGTTTGCATCGGGTACAGCAATACCCACACGGTCGGCATCGGGGTCGGTGGCAAGTACCAAGTCGGCTTTGTGAACTTTGGCTTTTGCAATAGCCATGGCCAATGCCTCGGCGTTTTCGGGGTTTGGCGATTTTACCGTCGGGAAATTGCCATCCACTACATCCTGCTCGGGCACATTAATTATATTTTTGAAACCAAATTTGCGCAACAAAGCCGGAACCAATTTTACGCCCGTTCCGTGTATGGGAGTGTACACAATTTTAAGGTCGGAAGCCTTTGCAATGGCATCTTTCGAAATGGATAAACCCAACACTCTGTCCAAATACTTTTGGTCGAAAGCGTCGCCCAACATCTCGATATTTTCTTTTTTTCCTTTGAAAAGTACCTGCAAAGGCGAAGTAATTTTTCGAACTTCAGCAATAATATTTTTATCGTGTGGGGCTACAATTTGCGCACCGTCTTCCCAATACACTTTGTAGCCGTTGTATTCCTTAGGGTTATGCGATGCAGTAACTACAATACCGGCTTGGCATTTTAGTTCCCGTATTGCAAATGAAAGTTCGGGTGTAGGCCGCAAACTTTCGAACAAATAGGCTTTAAAACCGTTTGCCGTAAATATGTCGGCAGCAGTTTCGGCAAAAAGTCGGCTGTTGTTGCGCGAGTCGTGTGCAATGGCAACTTTTACATCTTTGCCGGTAAAATTCTGTTTCAAATAATTACTGAGGCCTTGTGTAGCCATGCCAATGGTGTAAATATTTACCCGATTGGTTCCTACATCCATTGTTCCGCGCAGTCCGCCGGTACCAAATTCCAAATCGCGATAAAAACATTCGGTAAGTTCTTTTTCGTCGTTATCTATCATTTTCCATATAAATAAGTTTATAAATAGTAGTTTTATCTTTTCAAAAAGAACAAAAAAATTTTGGGTTGAAAATAGATAAAAAAATTGAAAACAAAGATATTGTACACTGATAATTTATACAAACCATTTGTTTCGATAAGCAATGCAAGTTCCGGATAAAAAAAACTCCTGTAAGCACTAAATTCTTACAGGAGCTTTCGAAACTAATTTTAAACTTCTATTTTATTTCAATCTCTTTCGAATCAAAAGAATACGCCATAAAATAACCCAATGCACCATTGCTGAAATTGCTTTCCGGATTGTATGGGGTTGATGAATTCATGGGATTGCCTGACGACAATATATTGGACAAGGTTGAAAAATATAAATGTACCGATTTGTCGATAACCATAAGTTCTAATTTTGAAGCGTCGCCGGGCTTAAAAGCAATTTGACGAGCTCCGGCAGTCATTAGCAAACCGTTAGACAAGGCATCGTCGAAAACGTTAATACTGCCGGCGGAGGTAATTAAGGTATCGTTGCGGTAATAATTCAATTTATAGAAATTTGTTTCGGTAATATTATCTTGGAACATTGCCAAAACTATTTTCCTTGCAACCGCTCCGCCTCCATTACCGTTATTAAATCCACCACCCGGAGGTGTAAATGCAGCTTCGGTTCTAAGCGAATCGATGGGTATTTTTTTATGCAAAAACGAATTGGCTATAAATTTTTCGCCTTTGTATTCAACTTCAAGCGTATACATATTATTTTCTGCACCTTTTAACAAAGTACCTTCGTATATACCGTTGCCCTTGTAGGTAAGTTGTTCATTTGCACCGTTTTTATCGGCTATCGTAATGATTGCATTTTCAACAAAAACCGGCGCAATAGGGTCAAAATAATTTGAAGTTAAACTAAGTTTTGCCATAGCAGTTTTTCCTTCCGCTAAATTTGCTTCTATCACTAATTTCGAGCTTGCCGAATTCAAATCCATTTCAATAACTTCTTCGCAGCCCCAAAGCGGCAAAAAGAGCAATACGATTATTAATATCTTATAATTCATTTTTTTATGTATTTAATTGTAACGTTAAAATTTAAAATTCCAAGAAACCGAAGGTACAATTCCGAATAAACTAAGTTTCACGGCTTCGGTGTATCCGGGGTTTGTTTCGCTTTCTTTAAACGAAATAGAATACGCATTTTTGTGGTTGTAAGCATTATACACAGAAAATGTCCAGCTCGATTCGTATTTTTCGGTTTGTTTAACCATCCAAGTAGCTCCCAAATCTAATCGGTGGTAATTTGGCATTCGGTAACCATTTCGCTCAGTAAAATAACTTACAACTTGCTCGCCAATGGTATATTTTCCGCTCGGAAAGGTAACTGCATTGCCGGTTTGAAATACCCAAGTGGATGACACCGGAAACGCGAGTCCTTTATTTATTTCGTCGAATTGCAGTTTTGTGGTTCCGAGCGTATACGAAACCCAACCGGTAAATTTGCCCGTTTTTTTCTTGAAAAACAACTCGGCACCATAGGAAGTTCCGGTACCAAACACCATTTGCGACTCAATATCGTTGTTTAACAAAATGTCGGCTCCGTTTTCGTAATCTACATAATTTTGCATTTTCTTGAAATATCCTTCCACCGAAAATTCGTAGTTATTATCATCGAAATTTTGAAAATACCCCAAGGCTACTTGGTCGGCAATAAGTGGTTTTATGAAGGTAGAAACCGGCATCCACAAATCGGTTGGCGTGCTGGAAGTGCTGTTCGATAGCAAATGCATGTACTGAAACATTCGGTTGTACGAAGCTTTTACCGAGCTCGACTCATTTAACATATAAGTTGCCGAAATTCGAGGTTCCAAACCATGATAGCGAATTATTTTTTTATTTTTGCCGTAATAAGTCGAATCGGTTCGTTTATTTTCTTGGTCGTATGTATATACCATTCCCTCGCCCAACTGGGTAAAGTTTGAATACCGCAGTCCGTAATTCAAACTAAAAACTTCGCTAATTTTTTGGTCGTTCGAAAAATAAACGCCGGTTTCTAATCCGTAACGTTTGGGCATAAGTAAATTATTGAACGATTCGCTGTCGGACACCAATTCGCCGGGGCTAAATATATGGTATATACCGTTCAAACCGAAATGCATGGTGTTGTTTGGGTTCAGGTAGAAAGTAAAATCTTGTTTAATATTGTAGTCGATAATGCCGGAGCCTAAGCTAAATTTAACTACCGATCGGTTTATATCGAATGCATAATCGTACTTGCTGAAAATAAGCGAAGTATTTGAAAATAATTTACTTTTGAAGCTATGATTCCAGCGCAAAGTTCCGGTGGCATTGCCCCAATTGAAGCCTGCCATATCGCTCATTCCAAAAAAATCGCGACCAAAATAGCCCGAAACAAAAATTCGATTACTCTGATTTATGGTGTAATTTAACTTGGCATTCAAATCCCAGAAATACAGTTTTAAATCTTTAAAATCCTCTATTCCCAACGATTTTACAATTAAATCGGCATAGGTACGACGTGCCGAAACAATAAACGAACTTTTGTCTTTAATTACCGGACCTTCCACGGTAAGCCTTGACGAAATTAAGCCAATTCCGCCGGAAACGCTGTAGTCTTTTTTGTTGCCGTCTTTCATATACACATCGAGCACCGAGGAAGCTCTGCCGCCGTATTGGGCAGGAATACCCCCTTTATACAAGGTCATATCTTTTATGGCATCGGAATTGAAAACCGAAAAGAAACCAAACAAATGCGATGCATTATACACCGGCGGCACTTACTCCGGGTAGCAATTGCAAGGTTTTAAGAATATCTTTTTCGCCAAAAAGAATTGGAATGGTTGAAATTTCTTGTACCGAAAGTTTTGCAACACTCATTTCGGTCGATTCTACATTTCTTTTAACACCCGCAGCGCTAACCACTATTTCTTGAATGGATAAACTTTTTTGCATAATTGCAAAGTTCATGCTCATGTTTGCATTCAGGTCAATTTCTTTAAATTCAGACTCGTAGCCAATAAAAGAAATATTGATGGTATGTTTGCCTGCCGGCAGGGTGAGCGAATAATATCCGTACATATTGCACAAGGTACCTTTATTAAGGCTTAATTGCGCAACGGTTGCACCTATTAGTTCTTCGCCGGTTTCGGCATCGCGAATGTAGCCGCTAATCGTAAATTTTTCTTGGGCAAGAGCACTTGTAAAAAATCCAAAAGTGGCAATTGCTAAAAATAAATTTCTCATTTTCTTACGCATAGTTTATTTATTCTACTTTTTGTTTTTTGTTGAAATTTTTCAATTTCGAAACAAAAATAATTGGGAATTTTAGCTATCGGTAATTTTTTCGATATACAGCACCTTTGCACGATAAGCGTAACTTTCCGGCAGTTATTCGGTAATTTTACTGCATATCGGGTAGAAATGCAGAAAAAGTCGGTAAATAGGTTGTTTGTCGAAATAATTCGTAAATTTCGGTGGGTTTTCATTGTTTTGCAGCTGTAAATAAAACAACCATTTAAAATGCTTACTACCAATTTTCTAACCCAAATACTGAGTAAAAGGACTGTTCAACATATGTTGTTTTGGAGTTTTTTCCTGTTTTTTGAGGTGTTGCATGCCTACGACAAAAGCGATGATATAAATTTTCAATTAGCCGTATTTTCAGCCATAGGAAGAATGCTTTCGGCAATTATTGTTGTTTATATTAATTTATTGGTTTTTATTCCTCTTCTACTTGAAAAAAATAAACCGGTTTTGTACTTTGCTGCTTTTGCTGCAACTATAATAAGTGTGGTTTTCTTGGTTTATTCGCTAAGTACTTCAGTGTTCGATAGCCTTGGTTTTCAGTACGATAATTTGCCCGGAAGACCAAAACTAATTGTAGTTTTATTTGCTCAAACACTGGTTTTATCGATAATTACTTCGCTCATTCATTTTACCAAACGCTGGGTAAAACTTAAAGATATTGAAATTCATTTAAAAGAAGAGCAACGCCAACGCTTAGAAGCTGAATTAAAGGCGCTTAAAGCACAAATAAACCCACATTTCCTATTCAATTCGCTCAATAATATTTATTCACTCAGTTTAGATAAATCGGATTTGGCACCGGTAATGATTCTAAAGCTTTCCGATTTAATGAGTTACATTTTATATGATGCCGGACACGAACGTGCAAGCCTAA
This sequence comes from Bacteroidota bacterium, assembly GCA_020047935.1. Classification (GTDB taxonomy): domain Bacteria; phylum Bacteroidota; class Bacteroidia; order Bacteroidales; family JAIFNC01; genus JAIFNC01. The sequence continues at coordinate 715 of JAIFNC010000238.1, read as the reverse complement.
GTTTTGAATTCGATGAAAGCCTGAACAACAAGCAAATAGCGCCATTGCTTTTTACGCCATTTATCGAAAATGCCTTTAAGTATTTGGCTAACAGCAAGCAAAGTAAGGCTATAATCGAAATAAAATTTACGGAGGAAAATGGGCATTTGCGGTTTTATATCCGCAATTCGGCTGAGGCCGAACGTGCTACCTTCGACCGACATAACCGTACCGAATTTTTTACGGTTAACTTATTAATTGAATGCTAAATGAAACTAAATTGTATTATTGTTGACGATGAAGAATTGGCGCAACGGGTAGTTGAAAAATATGTAGCCGATGTAAATAAGTTGAACCTGATAGCCAAATGCAACAACGCCATGGATGCAATGGATGTGTTGCGAGAATCGGCGATTGACTTAATTTTTTTGGATATTAACATGCCAAAAATTAGCGGATTAAGCTTTTTGCGAACGCTTAAAAATGCGCCTATGGTAATTATTACCACCGCGTACCGCGATTATGCGCTGGAAGGTTTTGAACTGGATGTAATTGATTATTTAAAAAAGCCGTTTTCGTTCGAGCGCTTTTTGCAAGCCGTAAATAAAGCATTCGACCGGGTAAAAGTTCAAGAACCGCAACAATTTCAGCCGGTTCAGCAGCCCGAAGCAAAATCGGTAATGGACGAGTCGTTTATTTTCATTAAATCGGATAAAATAACCTATAAAATTGACTA
>JAIFNC010000211.1 GCA_020047935.1 Bacteroidota bacterium | reverse complement strand
TTTTTACATGGTTACTACCGGTGTAGCATTGCTATCGGAACAAAGTACTACCATTAAATTACTTACCATTCGGGCTTTAGCATCATCGCTCATGGCAGTTATTTTTCTTTCTTCCAGTTGTTTAAGTGCCATATCAACCATGCCTACCGCACCTTCAACAATTTTTTTGCGTGCTGCAATAATTGCTTGTGCTTGTTGGCGTTGCAACATCATGGCGGCAATTTCAGGCGCATACGAAAGGTTCGAAATGCGAGCTTCAATTACTTCGATACCAACTAAAAACAAGCGTTCTCTTATTTCCGAAAGTAAGGTTTCGTTAATAACCTCTAATCCCGAACGCAAACAAATAGGTTCGTCAATTGTTTCGTCGAGGTTGTCGTAAGGGTAAGAGTGGGCAATTTTTCGAAGTGCCGATTCTGCTTGTATTTTCACAAAACGCATATACGATTCTTCACGTTGAAGTCGGCGCAACCCGCTTTTTACATCCAATTCTTCGGCTGCTTCAATATCGAAAATAGCTTTGTAAGCATCGGTAACTTTCCATACAACAATAGCACTTATCAAAATCGGATTGCCTTGCTCGTCGTTTACTTTAGTTACATCGGTTTCCAAATTCCTTACTCGCATGGATACTTTGTGCTTGGTATAAAATGGGTTAAGCCAGAAAAAACCGTTGCTTAGCACGGTACCTTCGTACCTGCCAAAAAACTCAATCACTTTTGTTTGGTTCGGGTGAATAATAAACAAGCCTAAAAGCCAAACAAAACCGATTAATGAAAGCAATATAGTTGCAACAATTGCTATTACTTCTTGGTTTAGAATGAGTAAAAGCGGCGAAAATAGCATAAGGATGCCTAAAAACAAATGAAAAAATCCGTTTTGTTTTAATGTAATAGTCTTTTCCATAGCATAAAATTGTTTGGTTTGAATTCAAAAACAAATTTACGAAATTTTTATGCGTAACAGTACGTTTTTTTATGTTTTTTTTGAATACCGAATGCAACCATTGTTGTTTTTGGCAAGTCTTATACAAAATAAAAACCTGATACTATGAATCGAATCCTTGTCTTATTTGCATTTTTACTTTCTTCGTGTGTTGAAATGGAAGCACCTGAGTTTACCTTGTCGGAAGTTGAAGGTACTTATACCGGTACGTTTTGGCGAGAAAAAGGCAGTAGCGAAGTGTCGTTGGAATTGAAAAATGGAAAATTTACAGGAGGCAGCAATCAAAACCATTTTCCGGCAATTTGCAGCGGTAGCTACACCGTAAAAGGAAATATTATAACTTTTAGCAACGAATGTTTCTTTACCGCCGATTTTGATTGGTCACTTATTTTAAGCGACGATTTCGAGTTGCTGAAAACCGATGAAGGTTTGAACCTCAAATCAATGAAAAACTCCGACCAATACAAATTGGTTAGAACGCAGGCAAAAGAATAAAAGTAGAGAAATCGTTTTTAGGCGATTTCTCTAAAAATTATTAAACCAAAAAAATAAAACTAATCTACGTTGTCGTGCAGATACTGATTATTCTCGCTTAAAAGCGAATCATCATCGGATAGCGTATAGCGCGACACATCTTTTTGCGTTGAGTAATTAACACCCAACTCTAATTTCATTTCTTTACGAATATATGCCGGTATTTTTTCTCTTTCGTCTATATTTGCATTTGGGTTTCTGAAAACTTTCTCGCGGTAGTTCACCTCTGCCATAGGTTCTTGGGCAATTGGTTTGCTTGGTTCCATTGGTTTAGCTGTATCAATTATATCAAACTCATCGCTGTCCGAAAGGTCTAAATCGTCAAAATAACTATTTGTACTTGGCGGATTGTCAATAAGCTCGAAAATATCGCTGGCTTTTTCGGTCTTTTTTTGTGGTTCTTTCAAAGTAAATCCAAAAAGCTCGTCAATTTCGTTTTTCTTCGAAATCGGGGTTTCCAATTCATCTTTAAGTTCGGTTTTAACCACTTCTTGCGGAGTGTAAAGTTCCGGAATTGCATCGGTTTCGAAACCGGTTGCAATAACGGTTACGCTTAGTTTATCGCCCAAGGCAGGGTCGGAGTAGCTTCCCCAAATAAGGTCGGCGCCATAACCTGCAAGGTCTTGAACGTAATTATTAACCGAGTAAAGCTCGTCCATCGACGCTTCTACTTCGCCGGAGCAAATGTTAAGCAATAAATTTTTTGCGCCTTTAATTTCGTTGTTGCTAAGCAAAGGCGAGTTTAGTGCCATTTGCACGGCTTTTAGTGCTCTGTCGGGGCCGGAGGCTAACCCGTTACCCATTAATGCCACGCCACTGTTGGTCATTACGGTTTGTACGTCGGCAAAGTCGACATTTACATGGCCGGTTTGCGTAATAATGTCCGCAATACCTTTGGCTGCCGTTGTCAATACATCATCGGCGTGCGCAAATGCTTTGGAAATAGGCAAATCGCCGGTTATTTCACGTAGTTTTTCGTTTCTGATAATTAAAAGCGAATCTACATGTTTTCTAAGTTCGTTTATACCATCAACGGCTTGTCTTATGCGTCGCTGACCTTCAAAACGAAACGGAATGGTTACAATACCAACCGTCAGAATTTTCATGTCTTTGGCAGCTTTTGCAATAATTGGTGCAGCACCTGTTCCGGTTCCGCCGCCCATACCGGCGGTTATAAATACCATTTTGGTGGTACTGCTGAAAATTTTTGTTACATCGTTAATGTTTTCAATGGCTGCTTCTCGGCCCATTTCGGGCTTGTTACCGGCGCCGCGTCCTTCGGTTAGCGTTCCGCCCAACTGAATTTTAACCGGAACCGGGCTAATAGCCAATGCCTGAGCATCGGTATTGCATACGACAAAATTTACATCGCGTATTCCTTGTCGGAACATGTGGTTTACGGCGTTACTTCCGCCACCACCAACACCTAAAACCTTAATTATCGAATTTTCGTTTTTAGGTAAGTCAAAAGGCATTAAATCGTCGGTCATAATTGTATTTTTTTGGTTTAATAATTTGCTGTCTTATGTCTAATTAGTTAGTTTTTGCACGTTTAGTTTCACATTTTGGGGTCAGGTTTGTCGCCAAACATGGTTTTAAAACTCGACGTAAAACCTGAAATCAATTCGTTAAGCGCCGAATTTTTCTCTTGAGTATAGTCCTCTGAATTACCTTCAACAGTAGGGGTAATTTGTTCTTCTTTAATAGGCTCCGTTTTTTTTTCTTCAACTTTTGGTGCTGCTTTCTCCTTAACTTTAGGTGCCATTTCGAATTCAAAGCCTTTAAGTATAAGACCTACACCGGTCGAAAACATTGGTTGTCCGCCTTCTACATCCAGCCCACGGGTAAATTTTGCTCGCGGAAAGCCTACTTTTACATCCAGTCCGGTTCTAAATTTCATTAATTGCGATAAATTTCGAAGCATCGAACCGCCACCGGTTACTGCAATACCGGCGCCTAAGCGGTCGGCATAACCCGAGTTCATTATTTCGAACATAACTGCGTCAATAATTTCTTCCATTCGAGCTTGGATAATATGTGCCAAGGTACGCATCGAAATTTCTTTCGCATCGCGACCGTTAATGCCCGGTACGGCGACAATACGCGAGTCAGGAGCTAAATCACCCAATGCAGAACCAAATTGCAATTTCAACTGCTCTGCCTGACGAGCTAATATGCCGCAACCTTCTTTTATATCCGAAGTTATTACGTTGCCACCGAAGGGTACAACTGCCGTGTGCCTTATAATGCCGTTGTAATAAACTGCTATATCGGTAGTTCCGCCGCCAATATCAACCATGGCAATACCTACTTCTTTTTCGTCTTCGGTTAGCACTGCATCAGCCGATGCAAGCGGTTCCAGAATAAGCGAATTTACTTCAATACCTGCTCTGTCAACGCATTTAAGTATGTTTTTAGCCGAACCCGATTGGCAAATTACGATATGGAAATTGGCCTCCAATTTTCGTCCCGACATACCTACCGGATTTATGATTCCCGACTCATCGTCGACAATATAGTTTTGCGGAAGTACATGAATAATTTGTTCGCCGGCTTGCATCGGAATTTTTTTCATGTCCTCATTCAATTCCAATACATCGGCCAAATTAATCTCTTCTTCCGGGTTACTTATAAACTTATAGGCACGATTTTTCATGCTTTTTATATGCTGTCCGGCAATACCAACATAAGCGGTTTTTATTTTTACACCGGCCTGTTGTTCGGCAATTTTAACTGCAGTTTTAATGGTTTCAGAAGTTTCTTCAATGTTCTGAACCACGCCGCGCTTAACTCCTTTCGAAGGAGTTTTGCCCATGCCAACAATTTCTACCTTACCGGTAATATCTTTTCGTCCAATGATTGCAACAATTTTGGTTGTTCCTATATCAATTGCTGCTACATACTTAAATTGCTCCATATGGTTAAGGTTTTAATACGTTTATATTTTATCTTTTTAGGGTGCAAACCACCTGACTGTCAAACTTTAAATTAATTATACTGTATCGATTCCAACCGGCATATTTCAACCCGGTTTTATACATAGCCAATAATTTTTTGAATTTTGGCTCCAAGTTCTCTTCCGAACCAAGTATGATTCTAAAATCGCCTACTTTAGGAATGATTTCGAAATCGCCATTGCTATTTAGATAAATTTGTTCGGTTAAATTTCTTAAAAAATCGTTCTCGTTTATTGCTTTTACTATTACAAAAGTTTTATAAACGGTTGGCGAATTTTTCTTAATATCTTCAATTGTCGATTTGTTTTGAACAACTTCTTTTAAACCCGAATTCAATTTTATACTGCCGTTGGCAATAGCAACTCTTGCCGCTGAACCGGGAAATACCGGAAAAAGTTTTCCTTCGGCATCAATGTAAAAGTTTTTACCCAATTCGTCTATAATTCGAATAATAGGTTTTTTCTGAATAATATCTATTTGCATTTCGCCGCTTAGCGATATATAAATGCTTGACGATTCAACAGCAGGATGGTTATTTACCAAATCTTGAATGTATTTTTTATTTACTTTCGAAACCGGCGAACCGAACGGGGGTAAATATTTAACTAAATTGCTTTCAAGGTTTTCCTCATTAATAAACTGATAGTTTTCTTTATCCAGAACCAAAATATCCACTTTTTTAAAAGTCGTAAATTTTCGGTTGATTCCGGAAAAGGAAACAGAACCAATTATCAGTATACTAACAATTAGCCAAATCCAAGTATCTTTAATATGTAGTTTTCCTACTTTCACTTTTTATTATTTTTTAAAAAATCGCTTATTGGTTTTACTAAGTTCGAAATATCGCCGGCGCCCATGGTTATCAGTATGTCAAACTTATAGCTTGAAATTTTGGCAAGAACTTGTTCTAAACTGCAAATTTCGTTCGGTACGCTTATCGAATCGGTTATAAGCAACGAGCTTACGCCTTCAATTGGTTCTTCGCGCGCCGGGTAAATGTTGGTTACAATAACCCTATCCGCAATGCTGAGGCTTTTACCAAATTCTTGTGCAAAATCGCGTGTGCGAGTATATAAATGCGGCTGGAATACCGCCAATATTTTCGAATTGCTATAATTGGTGCGTATAGAACTTAAGGTTGCCCTAATTTCTTCCGGATGATGTGCGTAATCGTCAATGTACAATATATTTTCATTTTGTACATGTATGTCGAATCGGCGTTCTACCCCAATAAATTTAGGAAGTGCAATTTTCAATTCTTCAAGGCTCATGCCTGCAAGCAGTGCCATAGCCGAAGCTGCCACTGCATTTTCAATGTTCAATTTACCCGGTAAATAAATGCTTGCATTTTCGATGTTTCCAAACGGTGTATTTAATTTGAAAAACGATTTGCCGTTTATTATTGTAATATCCGAAGCATAAAAATCGGCATGTTCGGTTAGTGCATAGGTGTAGCCGGTAATTCCTTCGGGTTTAGGCAATTCGATGCCTTTTTTAAGCACAGCTACCCCACCCTTTTTTACATTGGAAACAAAATTGGCGAACGATTCTACCACCGCTTCTTTGGTTCCGTAAATGTCCAAATGGTCGGCATCGGTGGCGCTAACCAAGGCTATTTGCGGTGTTAAATGTAAAAACGAACGGTCAAATTCGTCAGCCTCCACCACTACCAATTCCGACTTTGGGTTCGAAACAAAGTTCGAATTAAAATTTTTGGCTATTCCGCCTAAAAAAGCACTGCATTTTACTTCCGAATTCGAAAGCAAAAATGCTGTAAACGAACTTATGGAAGTTTTACCGTGCGTTCCTGCAACGGCAACCGTTTTGTAAGCTTTTGAGATTAAACCCAGTACGGCAGCACGTTTAAGAACGGTAAAATTTTCCGAAGTAAAATAATATAGCTCAGTGTGGTTTTTGGGTATCGCCGGTGTGTAAATTACAAGCGTATCTTGTTTGTTTTTAAAAACTTGCGGAATTGCATTTAAATCGTCGGTGTAATGAATTTGCGCACCTTCGGCAATTAATTTTTGCGTAAGATCGGTTTCGGTTTTGTCGTAGCCGGCTACTTTTTTACCCAAATCGATAAAATAGCGAACCAAAGCACTCATTCCAATGCCGCCAATGCCTACAAAATATACGTATTTTACATCTTTCAAATTCATATTAAAATCCGTTTATAGTAAAACCGCCATCCACTGCTATAACTTGTCCGGTAATAAAACCGGCTGCCGGCATACATAAAAAAGCTGCAATTGCTGCCACTTCTTCGGGTTTGCCAATGCGTTTTGCCGG
>JAIFNC010000170.1 GCA_020047935.1 Bacteroidota bacterium | reverse complement strand
TTGTATTATTTTCACTTGTATAATGTTGTATTAAGTTTAAATAAATATTTGGTAAATAAGAAGATAGACTATATTTCAAGCAAAACTCTGCTGCTTCTTCCAATTTTCCAATTTTCATTTTATCCTTACCCTTAATATCATAAATATCGGCAAGGTAAACCAACGACTCTATGGTAGCAGTTTTTTGCGAATTTTTCCCCAAACTAGCCGACAGTTCGAGTACCTTTAAAAAATACATTTCGGCCGTATCGTATTGCTGCTGCTTGAAATTAATTATTCCCATTACTTTATAACATGCCGAAAGAACTGAAAAATTTTTTATTGAATCGGTAATTTGAATAGCTATTTGTGTAAGCGCTTTGCTCTGCTCAAACTCATTATTTATCATATAACTTTCGCCCAAATTATGCGCCGAAACGGCAATTCTTTCAGGTATATTAAGTGCTGAAAAAGCCTCGAAAGCCTTCTTATATTTAGCAATTTCTAGCTCCGTTTTTTGCAAACGACGATAAATAAAGCCCAACGTAATATAACTGTTTGCTATACCCAACGAATCGCCGGACTCTTCAAAAATAGTTTGCGAGCGTTGCGAATACTCCATTCCCAAATAGTATATTTCATTATTGGTATACACCCCCGAAATATTTCTATAGGCATAAGCAATTCCTATCTTATTATTAGTTTGCACCGATAATTTCAACGCTTTATTTGCGTAATCAAGGGCTATTGCCGAATTTATAAATACATACTCGCGGCTTAATAAATTAAGCAGTTCAATTTTATTTTCAACCGTCAAATCTTTATCAAGTAACTTATGTTCAAGCTCTTGAACTGCCTGACCATAGGTTAAAAAAAACACTGTTGGAAGCAATAAAAATGTAACTAAACTTCGAATCATAATAATTAATTTACCTACCTTCGGTCATACTATCATTTAAGTTATACGTAATAATTTTACATTTAGCATTCAAAATGCTATTATTTTAATTTTGCTAAGCTAATTTAAAGAACACTGACTTTTTCATCCAAGCAAAAGAGCAAAATTTCTATTTAAGTATTCACTAATTTAATAGCTACGCCCCTTCTTCCGGGTACTTGAAATTAGAAAACTCACCGGTTATTTCGAATGGTAATTTTGTATAATTCCAAATTTTATGTACTTTCTCCGAAACGCCATTTCCATAGCCATAAATCGATTCATACACAGAAATATCTTCGCCCCACTGCTCAATTTGTTTTAAATAGTCGTGAATTGACTTTGACTCAACAATAACGACCTTATTCATCATTTCTACCACCGGACTATGCATTCTGTGCGTATCATATTCAAATTCAAGCACTCTTCTTCCATCAGAAGTTAAACCGATGGTTCTAAATGTCAAACTTTTACCTACCCCGGGCAAATTCATTATATTGCGGTCGGTGGCAATAAACGGCAAATTATATTTTTCCAAGAAATCTCTAATAAATTTTGGTTTATCGGTGCTCTCATAAAAATCAATGTTGTTAAATTCCCGGCTATGCCTAATTCCAATTTCTTTCTCTTCAACCAGTTCCTGTGCCAAACGTGCATTGGTTGCAAAACTGTTCGAATTCTCCAAAAAGCCTTTAACCGAAAAAGTATAATAATTAATAACTCCTATTTTATTTAATTCTTGCCGTAATTTTGCGGTATGCCCTTTTATCGAGGCAGCCGAAGTAAATACCTGCTGATTGCTAACTATCCAACCGGCACTTAATAGCATTTCAATCGCATTAACAGCTTCAGGTGTAATTTCCAATGACGTTTCGAAATGTGTTTGAATAAAAAATTGGGTTATTCCGGCATCCATTGCTTTTAACCTAAAGTTTTTAAGCAACGTTATTAATTCCGGTGTTATTCGTTGCGGCAAATAAACCGGTAGCCTTGTACCTAACCTAATACGAGTAATTTCGGCATATTTCCGACCTTCGGCACGGTTTACATTGGCAGCACGTTTTCTAATTGCCATGGCAACTATTGCATTCAATATATTTTCAAGCGTAGCATCCGAACTCATTAAAGCATCGCCGCCGGTAATTAAAACATCGCGCAATTGCGAATCTTTTTCGTAATAATCCATTAATATACTAAGTTTTTCGCTCCATTTAAGCCTTGTTTTCAACTTAGTAAGCTCAAAATTCAAATTACCTCGCTGAAAATCGAACATTCGCTGACAAGAAACACATAAACCACCGCAGGCACGCCCCATGCTATCCGGAATTATTATAGCAACTTCCGGATATCTTCGATGCAAATTATGTTCGGTTGGCAATATCCAACCGGCGGCATTTGGTTTACCCGGAACAACAATATCCTCTTTTTCCCACGCTACGATGGTTCCAAAAGCATCTACCAACTCTTCACTTACAAATAAATATTGGCGTATTGGCATATCGGCATACGGCATTGAAGGCAATAGTTTCCCGGTAAGCAAACTTAAATAATATGGATTTACAAAAAAAGGAACGCCTGCTTTTTCTGCTCGTATAAATAATTCAATCGTTTCAGAACTTATTACCTCGCCCGAAAGTTCTTTCAATAACCGAACATTTCTAATGGCAAATTGCAAATGAAACGATTTGTCATTCCACCATTCGTGCATTAGTGCATATTTTTCATCAAATAATATTCCGTCAGGAAATGAAAAATTAGGGCGAACAATTTCGCCACTTTCAATTTTCTCGATGAATATACGAATTATACGGTCTTTGTTTTGTTTCCTTATTGCAACAATTTCGCTATCAGTACCACTTTTATGTTTATTAATCAATTCCTTTAGCATTTCATCAGTCAATTTCTGCGGAAGAAGTTTGCCGGTGAATTGTCGGAATGTAAAAATAAGTTCATTAGCTAATGCTTCATTCGTATCGGTAACAATGTTATTAAAGTCGTTCCACAAAAATTTCAGTGTATCAATTTCAATTAACCTGCCACCGTAATTAAAATCATTAACCGTTCGTTTTCTGTTGAAAATATAACTAAGGAGCCTAACTCCGCCTTGCTCTTTCCATGTAATTTGTTGAAATAAAACCGTGTCAAATTTCTCGGCATAAGCAAACGCTATAGCAGATGCCGATAATTGTTCTTCGATAAAAATACGCAAATATTCTATAAAACTATCATAAGTAATGGAAATTTTAAGCAATTCATATAAAAACGGATTTTCTACATATACTCGTTCGAAGAAATTTGTTGCCTTATTTTGTAACAGTGTAATCATTTTCATTTATCTATTTTTAAAAACTGCAATAATAATAACACATTTCATGCAAATTGCCAAAAGCAATAGTAAAATAAAAAATAAAACTAATTACAATTGAGCAGAACGTTCGGCATCGAGCCGCAAAAAAGTAAACAATAATAAGGTAAACGACCAAAGCGAAGAACCACCATAACTAATAAATGGCAACGGAACACCAATAACAGGTGCCAGTCCAATGGTCATGCCTATATTAACTGCAAAGTGAAAGAACAGAATTGAAGCTACTCCATATCCGAAAATTCGACTAAATGCAGCTTTCTGTCGCTCTGCCAAAACAATTATTCGAATAAGCAACGCTACAAATAAAATTACGACTAAAGCTGCACCCAAAAACCCCCATTCTTCACCTATAGTGCAAAAAATAAAATCGGTTGATTGCTCCGGAACGAATTTAAACTTTGTTTGTGTTCCTTGTAAAAAGCCCTTTCCTATTGGTCCGCCCGATCCTATTGCAACCATAGACTGATAAACATTGTATCCGGCACCTCTTAAATCTTGCTCTAAACCAATTAATACGTTAATTCGAGTACGTTGGTGTGGTTCCAGCACATTATGAAAAAAGTAATCGACCCCATAACTAAAAGTAAAAGTAAGTATTACTGAAACAACCAGTAAGAAAATCAAAACATCTCGTTTTTTATAACCTCGATATAAATACAAAGGCAAATTGAATAAAAACGAAAGAACTATTATTTGATAAATTTCCAAATTCGAAAATTTCAACCAATTAAGGACAGATAAAAGAACAACCGGCGATAGAAATGCCAGTATGGCAATTAACGCAACTGAATTTAACTTATTTGATACAAAATAAATAGAAAATGCCAATACAATAAGCGAAATAAAAACAACATCCGAACCATATACCAACGAAATAAAAAAACTTACCAGCGATATAAAACCAACCAGTAAAAAACCACCGGGCATTCCTTCTCGGTATAAAACAATAACAAAAGCAATATAAATTAACGCCGACCCGGTGTCGTTCTGCAGAATAATAAGTAAAAATGGTATTAATAGTACAACACCAATTTTTACCATATTTCTCAGAGTAAAAAGCTTAAAATTATAGGAGCTCATTATTCGAGCAAGCACCAAGGCGGTAGCATACTTTGTAAATTCGGCCGGCTGAATTCGCATTGGACCAATTTCTATCCATGCCCGGGCGCCATTCACAGTAGTTCCAAAAATAAGCACCACTATTAGTAACAAAATGGTGGTAAAGTATATTGGATAGGAAAAGAACATAAAAAATTTAGTATCGAAAATAAATACCAAGAAAATAATTGCAACGGCAGCTAAAATCCAAAAAAACTGCTTCACATATCGAGTATCCATGTCGAACACAAACCCGGTTTCTGCCTCATAAACAGCCGCATAAATACTTAACCACCCAAATATTACAAGCAGTGCAAATAACCATACGGCTACTTTATCAAAACTTCGGGTTATATTAATTTGCCTTTCCACCTTGCGCTTTTTTATTAAAAATTTTATCAATTAAATTGCCTTCCACAATACGTTGTTCCAATAAAGGTCGGGTAATTGTGTCTGTTAAGTATTTTTCCATCATCAATGAAGCTATTGGCGATGCCCATGTACTTCCAAAACCGGCATTTTCAACATAAACTGCAATAACTATTTTCGGATTGTCTTTTGGCGCAAATGCCACAAATATAGAATGATCATCGCCGTGCGGATTTTGTGCTGTGCCGGTTTTACCGCATACAGCTATTCCCGGAACTTGAGCCATTACGGCAGTACCCGACAAAACTACTTGTTCCATGCCGTCAACCACTACATCAAAATATTGTCTTTCTATATTAGTCGTATGTTTTACTTTAAAATTAGAAGGAATAGTATCGGTTCCTTCAATGCTTTTAAGTAAATGTGGTGTATAATAATACCCGCGGTTAGCTATAGTTGCTGTCATATTTGCCATTTGCAAAGGTGTTGTACCAAGTTCCCCTTGACCTATTGCCATTGAAACAACAAACAAGGATTTCCATCGGTTTCTTCCACCGTATTTCTTATCGAAATAAGATGAATCAGGAACCAATCCACGCAATTCACCGGGCACATCCGAATTTAGTCTTTTGCCTAAACCAAACGAAGTAACATGTTTATACCAAGTATTATAATTTGGGTAAATCGATTTTTGTCCGGGCTTATCTAAAATGCGACGAAACACATTTGCATAATAAGCATTACAAGAACCAGCAATAGAATACATAAAATTAATTGTACCGGTATGATGACAACCCATCCGAAAACTACCTGCACTATATCCGTGGTTACATACAAAACTTGTCGATGTAGTAATTACATTTTCCTGCAACCCAATCAGTGCATTAATAACTTTAAATGTAGACCCCGGCGGATATTGAGCCATTACAGCTCTATTAAATAATGGTCTAATTGAATCGTTTAACAGTAATTTATTATAGTTCTTTGCACGCTCGCGACCCACCAGCAAATTAGGGTCATATCCGGGCGAAGAAACCAGCGCTAATATTTCACCTGTCGCCGGTTCAATAGCCACCACGCTTCCTATTTTATTTCGAAACAAGAGTTCAGCATATTGTTGTAATTCTAAATCTATTGAAAGCGTAATATCTGTACCTGAGGCAGCATCTATATCAACAGCACCGCTTTTATACCTACCTTTAACATTTCCCAGAACGTCCACCATATAAATAGTTACTCCTTTACGTCCACGTAAAATTGGCTCATACGATTTTTCTACGCCGCTTTTTCCTAAAAAATCACCTTGATTATAATATGAATCAGTCTTTATATCAGATGAATCCACTTCGCCTACATAACCAAATATGTGCGAACCCATGCGTTGAGAATACATACGTTGCGTTCGCAATTGTGTATAAAATCCTTTAAACTTATACAAGCGATCTTGTAACAATGCATATGTTTCTGTCGAAATACCGGAAATAAGAATATTAGGTTTATAACGATTATACTTGTTGCTCTCAATTGATTGCATTAACTTTTTTAACGCAGTAAGTTCGATATTTAAATAACTTGCAAATAAAACAGTATCAAATTCTTTAGTTTTTCTGGGAATATAAAGTAAATCATAAGTTGCGGCATTATAAACCATTAATTTGCCATTTCTATCATAAATCAATCCTCTACCCGGGTATACAACCTCATACCGAGTCGAATTGTTTTCGGCAGTAACACGATACGAAGTATTTACAACTTGAATGTAGAATAATCGTAAAATAAAGACCAAGCCTATAAAAGCAATTAAGCTGATAATAAAAATTTTCCTATCTATATAACTTTGCATTCTCTTAATTAATGTTGCGTAAAATTATATAAAATTTTGACAAAAAAAAAGCCTCTCGAATGAGAGGCTAAAAAAAAGAAAGGCAACGACCTACTCTCCCGCCATAGCAGTACCATCGGCGCAGTGGGGCTTAAC
>JAIFNC010000275.1 GCA_020047935.1 Bacteroidota bacterium | reverse complement strand
GGGCATAATTTCCACGGAAGGTACGAATTTATTCCGGTTGAATCGATGCAAAAAGCGGTAGAGGTCATTGTGAAAATTGCAGAATTGGCAGCAAAGGATTAACAAGAGCACTAATACGTTTGTGTAGTCGTTAAAAAATACAGTTATTGCAAATTACATCATGATTAATTTGCTTGCATTACTCATTCCATCGGTTTGTTTGAATTTCGAACCCGGCCAAATCCAATATTCGGTCAACCACGGTGTCGGCAACTGCCTCAACCGTGGTTGGTCGGCTGTAAAACGAAGGACTTGCAGGAACAATAATTCCGCCGGCTTCGGTTACGGTTTTCATATTGTTTATATGAATCAAATTTAGCGGAGTATCGCGTGTTACGAGCAATAATTTTCGTCGTTCTTTCAACATTACATCGGCTGCTCGCGTGGTTAGGTCGTCGGAAATACCGCCGGCAATTCGCCCCAAGGTTCCCATAGAACAAGGTACAATAAGCATGATGTTATATTTGGCTGAACCGGAGGCAAACGGAGCACGATAATCGGTTCGGTCGTAAAAATTGAATTCCCAATCGGTTGAACGAAATTCGCCCAGTTCGTGCTGCCAAACGTCTAACGCATTTTTCGAAAAAACCACGCCTATTTTACTCCATTGCTCCCGTAAATTTGGTTGCATAAGCTTGTTAAACAGCTGCAACGCATATATAGAACCGCTTGCACCGGTTACCGAAATTACCAATTTATTTTCCATTAATCAGCTAATTTTTAATCGAGTTTTAAATCCATTTACACCAAAAGGTTAAATTTTAAGTTCAAAATTGTTTTTTTTACATTGAAATATAGCGGTTCAAACTAAAAACCAATTCGTTGTTTCGGAACCAAACATAAGGTTTAATAGAAGTTGGCGAGTACGAAAACATAAGCAAGCCACTCCAGTTTTTGTTAATTCGCATGCCCAAACCGGCCGACAACGGAACATCGAAAAGTCGGAAATTGAGCAATTCGTCAGGTGCTTTAATGCTGTTTTCTGCCACCGAAGCTTTTACCAAAATACCGGGCGAAATTCCTGCCGCAGCAAAATACGATTTGTAAAAAGTATATTGAAACCTTATACGCATTTGCACGTAATGTAGCGATATTTGATACGAATAATTGGTATGTTGGTCGAAAAACCGACTGCCCTTGCCCAGGTAACTTGTTTCGACCAAAAAATTAGTTTTGGGCATAATTTCCGTATTTTCAACAAAAATACCGATAAGCAAATTTGGCTTATTGTAGCCGCTCCACCCGTCGCCATCTACCTGCGAACCGCTAAAGCCAAGGCTTATTCCACCGTTAAACAATTGCGCCGATACACCGGATACCAGCATTGCAAAAACTATAAACAACAGCTTTCTTTTACACATAAAGTTAATTTCAAAATTTAGGCTTTGTAATTGTTCTAAAAAACGATTCCAAATTGGTGGTTTCTTGTTTCATGGTCAAAATTATTTTTGAATTTGCAACCGCAAAACCAAAAATTTTTTCGCGAATAGCTTCCATTTCCGACGAAACCACATAGGTACCGGGCGAAATTTCGGCAATATGTTGCGCTCCCGTGAAAGCACGCAAAGCTTCCGGGTTTATTGGAGTATTAAATTCAACAAAAACATTGTTTACCTTATTTTCTTTGTTGAAATTGCCTTGCGTGTTGTCGGCTATAATTTGCCCGTTGTTTATAATTAAAATTCGGTTGCAAATAGCTTCCACCTCCTGCATAATGTGGGTGGAAAGCATAACGGTTCTATTTTCACCGATATTTTTTATAAGCTCGCGTATTTCAACTATTTGGTTCGGGTCTAAACCGGTAGTGGGTTCGTCCAAAATTAGCACATCGGGCTCGTGTATAAGTGCTTGCGCCAACCCCACGCGCTGCCTGTACCCCTTAGAAAGCGCTCCGATTTTTTTAGTTTTTTCGGGTTCCAGTCCGGTTCGGTATATAATATCGCTTATGGTATCTTTTTTTAGTTTGAAATTTGGGTACAAGCCCGCACTAAATTCCAGGTACTCTTTAATATACATATCGGTATAAAGCGGATTATTTTCGGGCAAATAACCAATAAGTTCGCGAATTTTAAGCGAATTTTCGGCAGCCGAAATGCCGTTTACCAAAATTTCGCCGCTGTCGGGTTCCAAAAAACCGGTTATCATTTTCATAACTGTGCTTTTGCCGGCACCGTTTGGCCCCAGAAAACCAACAATTTCACCTTTATTTATTTCGAACGAAACTTGGTTTACTGCCAACTGTTTTCCGTACGATTTGCTGATACTTTTTACTGATATGGACATATTTTTTTATTTTGAAACACTTTTTTTATAATTTAACGGTTTAAATAACCGAAATTTGCAAAAGCTATTAACTTTGAAACGTAAAATTTTCGGAAATTTGCTTTCAAAATTATAAAATTACGAATGCAAAAAAATGTTTTTGAATTAATATTGTAATTAATTATTTATCATGAAATTAGAAGCCATCTATTGCGCAAGCTTAACACAATATTCGCGTTTTAAAACCCAACAAGTAAGCGTGGGCAACATAGCACTCGGCGCCGAAAACCCGATTAGAGTGCAAAGTATGACGAACACCAACACGGCCGATGCCGAGGCAACCGCTGCTCAAACCATGCTAATTTTTGATGCCGGTGCCGATTTTGTGCGCATAACCACCCCAACGGTTAAAGACGCCGAAAACTTGGAGGCAATTAAAGCGCTGCTCACCCAAGCCGGATACCACAACCCGCTGGTTGCCGATGTGCATTTTAACCCTAAAGCGGCTGAAACTGCGGCGCAACTCATTGAAAAAGTACGAATAAATCCGGGTAATTTTGTCGATTCGAAAAGATTTAAGGAGATAAATTTTACCGAGGAAGAATACGCCGCCGAATTGCAAAAAATTGAAGAAAAACTGGTTCCGTTGTTGAATATCTGTAAAATTCGAAAGGTCGTATTACGTATTGGCACCAACCACGGCTCGCTTTCCGACCGAATTATGAGCCGATTTGGCGATACTCCGGAAGGAATGGTTGAAGCGGCTATGGAATTTTTGCGTATTTGCGTCAATCATAATTTTACCGATTGCGTAGTTTCGCTTAAAGCAAGCAACACCCGCATAATGGTGCAAGCGTACCGTTTATTGGTAATTAAAATGACTGCCGAAGGCATGAACTTTCCACTGCATTTGGGCGTAACAGAAGCCGGTGAAGGCGAAGACGGCAGAATAAAATCGGCCGTAGGAATAGGCACCTTGCTTGCCGACGGTTTGGGCGACACTATTCGCGTTTCGCTTACCGAGGCGCCCGAAGCTGAAATTCCGGTGGCTAAATTTTTGGTTCAATATATGGAAACCAAACAAAACCACCAAGCAATTAAACCTTTGTACTTTACCCCACAATATAACCCGGTAAGCTACTTGCGCTTTTCAACCTTGAATGTTCAAAATATAGGCAGTATAAATGTTCCGGTGGTAATAACTGCACTTCAAAAAAACAACCCGATAAAAAACCAATTGCAAGAACTTTTCAAATATTCGGGCGGCAAATTCAATAAAACCGACCTTTCGCCCGATTATTTGTATGTAGGTTCAACACTATTTTTGGAGGAAATTCCGGTTGAAGCAAAATATTTATACGATTATTCGAACGAAACAAAAGATTTTTTTGCCGAAAATTCAAAATTCATTCCTATATTTACACTTTCGAATTTCGATAAAAGCAACGGTAGCGCATTCGACTTGTTTTTTTTAAAACTGACGTACGCCGAATTAAATTCGGATGTTTTTCTACTTTTGAAAAACAATAAAAATGCGGTAATTATGCTTAGTGCCAACACAAAAAACTCGTTGGCCGAACAACGTGCAGCAATGCTTACCTTAGCGCACGAGCAAGCGTATAATCCGGTGGTTTTATGCCGAAATTACGAAGAAAATGAAGTTGAAAAACTGCAACTGAAAGCCGGAGTTGATTTGGGCGGATTGTTTATTGATGGTTTGGGCGACGGAATTTTTCTGCAAAACACCGAACAAATTTCGGTTAAAAACCTAAGCAATACCGCATTCGGAATTTTGCAAGCGTGTAGAGTTCGCGTTTCGAAAACCGAGTTTATTTCGTGCCCGAGTTGCGGCCGAACCTTGTTCGACTTGCAAGAAACAACGGCAAAAGTGCGTGCCAAAACCAAGCACCTTAAAGGCTTAAAAATAGCCGTTATGGGTTGCATTGTAAACGGCCCCGGCGAAATGGCCGATGCCGATTTTGGCTATGTTGGTGCCGGACCCGATAAAATAACCTTGTATAAAGGTAAAGAAGTGGTTAAGCGAAGTATTGATGCCAACCAAGCGGTAGACGAATTGGTTCAGTTAATAAAAGATAACAACCGTTGGGTGGAACCCGAATAGGATAATTTTTGGTAAACAAATTAAATATTAATACAACTAAAATTTGATATTTCGAACTTTAATTTGTAGCTTGCATAAAATTATCTACTTTCGAATTTTGGATTAGAAAAGAATAATTGTAAGGAATAAAATATAAAACGAATGAGAGCGATTATAACTACTTTCTTTTTAATAATTGCTGCGAGCGGCTTTGCGCAAATGCAAAAAGAGCTTATTGGTGTATATCAAGGTTCGAACATTTACGTTATGAACCCGTTTGCATCAACCGGCGTGGGGTTTTGTGTGTATGAAGTAACCGTAAACGGGCAAGTAGCAGCCGACGAAATAAATTCGAGCTCGTTTGAAATCGATTTAGCACCTTACTCGCTCTCAAATGGCGACGAGGTTAAAATTGTAATCAAACACAAAAGCGGTTGCGAACCAAAAATTCTAAACCCCGAAGTGTTGCAACCGCAAAGCACCTTCGAAATTGTTGAAATAAGCATGAACAAAGATGGACAACTTTCGTGGACAACTATAAACGAAAACGGTTCGTTGCCTTTTGTTATATTGCAGTACCGATGGAATAAGTGGATAACCATTGACAAAGTGGAAGGTAAAGGCACACCGGGAAAGAGCATTTACACTTACGATGTTTTTAAACCCGATATGAAACCGCATTTTGGATTAAACCGTTACAAATTGCGCCAGACCGATTTTAAACGAAGGCCGCGTTTTTCGGAGGAAGTAAGTTACCGCCCGCTTAAAGTAAAAGACGTGGAATTTTCGCCACAGAAAGCAAGCAGTATAATTACTTTCACAAACGAGACAAGCTACGAAATATTTGACGAATACGGCAAACGCATTATGCGCGGTTACGGTCTAACAATTGATATTTCGAAGCTTGCAAAAGGAACATATTACCTAAATTACGACAATAAAATAAGCGAATTTACCAAGAAATAAGTTTCTTGAAATGCTCGTTTTCGTAAAAATTCGAATTTTGAACAATTAAGCAGGTTTCCAAGCCTGCTTTTTTTGCATTTGCGTGGTTTTCTTCCATATCGTCAACAAACAAAGTTTCTTCCGCAATCAGGTTACTTTGCTTAATTACCGCATTGTAAATTGCTATATCGGGCTTTCGCAAACCCATTTCGTGCGAAAAGTAAGCCGTTTCGAACATCGAATCTAAACTTGGCTCGTTAAATTGCTCAGCAAACTGACGATTATATTGCCGATAATGAATAAGGTTTGTGTTGCTTAATAAAAACAAACGATACTTAGTGCCCAATTTCTTTAAAATTTCTATACGCTTAGGCGGAAAATCGAGCAACAAAGCATTCCAGCATGCAGTAAACCCGGCTGCATCGGTACAGAAATTGCAAATTTCAAGCATTTTTTGGGTAAAATCGTCTGCATCAATCAACCCTTTTTCAAAATCGATATAAAATCCGGCAGAAAAAGCTTTTTTCATAATGCCATCAACATCGTTGCAACCTATTTTTTCAAAAGCTTCGTATGTTTTTTTGAAATCTATATTCAGCAGCACCCCGCCCAAATCGAATATTAAGTTTTTTATTTGGCTCATTTTGAGTTTTTTTTGAAGTGCAAAACTAACAAAATATTTTCCGTGTAAAAAGTTTTAAAAAACTGCCGTTTTTTTTTGTTAGTTTGAACAAAGTTTCTAATTTTGCACACCGTAAGCAATACAAAAGCTTACAAGCGGGCCCATAGCTCAGCAGGTTAGAGCACCTGACTCATAATCAGGGAGTCGCTGGTTCGAGCCCAGCTGGGCCCACAAAAAAAGCGTTTCGATTTAGTTCGAAGCGCTTTTTGCTTTTACACGAAAAAAAACAGTTATCGTTTATGGTAAATAATATATAAGCTACAACTTACAATGCAAATAATGCATTTTTGACATGTAAAATTTCAGCCTATTTTAAATCGGTAATTCAATAAAATACACTATTTTTGGTTCAGAAATTAACACAAAAACAAACTTTATGACCTATTTAGAAGCTCTTTACGGAAGTCAGTACTACGACTTAACCAAAAGCGGACGCAATCCGGAATCGGGCAGAATGACCGCTAATTTATTTCTGACAGCATTTATCATCATTTCGCTTTTCTTACTCATTGCTTTACCTATGAGTTTTTCAAGCGCTTTTGAAACGCTTATGGCTGTTATTTATTTTGTAATATTCTATACCATAGGCACCAAAAAAAATTACGATGCCTATATAGAATCGTTTAATAAATACCCTACCGAAGAAAAAGAAAAAGCAACCATGAAAATTCTAAAACCATTTTTTATAGTTTTGGGAGGTTTTTTCTTGCTGGCAATGAGTTCGTTGTTTTAAGGCAGAAAGCAGATATCAGATTACAGAGTTCAGAAGTCAAATTGTCTAAAATTGGCATCTTCAATATAAATAATTGATTTAAAAGGAAAAGCAGAAAAGCTTGAAAAAAGCATTAACCGCAGCTCAAATGTTAAATAAAACTATTGGAAAAGTAAAGAGCTCTGTTATAGAACAGACTGTGCCAGTCGCCATCAATACAATAACACATGAAAAAAATAAATAAAAGTGAAAAGAGATTAAAAGACAAACGAATACAGAAATTAATTAATATTATTATGTTTAGTGTTGTAATTTCTGGTGCATTGATAGTCTTTGGTTATGAAAAATACTTGATGCAAAATTATTCTGAAACAACAGGCAAAGTTATTAATAAAAAACATGCATCGCATCGAGCTTTTTCTAAATCAATAATGATTGAATATGAATACTTTGTTAACAATACCAGATATGTATCAGGCGATTTGGAACCCAAAGGATATAAGATTTCAATTGATGAATGTTATACTGTAAGATATAGCTTAAAGAAACCAAAAACAAGTAAAATATTGTTTGAACGAAAAGTTATTTGCAATTGAAAATCTTGTGCTTTTCGTTTTCAAAAACTTAAGAGGGAATATCAACAGTTCAATTTGGATTATTTTCATACGTTTAAATAGGCTCTACTCCAAAGCTCCCTTCAGGGCGGGGGGCAAAACTTTCCGGTAGGCGCTTGTTCCTTTGTACTTATTACTTCGTACAAATTTTCCAACTTTTACAGCTATGAATCTAAAAAACTTTGCTTATATTTGAAGGCAGAACTCAGATGTCAGAAAACAGAGTTCAGATTTTAGAAAAATATATTTACTCATTTAAAATTCAATAATTCAAAATTAAATATATGTCCGAAAAGCCATTATTCATTGAATTGACTTTCGAGGGGCTGCTTAATCGCGGGCACTATGGCATTATTAACAATCAGCTTGTATACTATAACCACGAATTGGGAAAATTTGTAATTACCCAAATTTCGAAGAAACAAAAATATACAGCCAACGATTACGCCCGACTGCCCGAAAGTGCACCAATTCAATTGTTAAACGGAAAATTAATTTTTATGCCCGCACCTAAAATAAACCATCAAAGAATTTCGAGAAAACTTACCCGATTTATTGATAATTTTGTTGAAGAAAAAAATGCCGGTGAAGTTTTTTTTGCGCCAACCGATGTAAAATTTGATGATTCAAACATGGTTCAGCCCGATTTGCTTTTTGTTTC
>JAIFNC010000315.1 GCA_020047935.1 Bacteroidota bacterium | reverse complement strand
TCCAATCGATGCCTTTTGCAAACGATATAATGTTGGCTGTCAGTTTGCCTTCCAAAAACTTCATTCGGTCGGCAATACCTTCGAGTTTTTGGTATTCGGCAAAGTTTTCGGTATTAAGCGCAATCCAGTTTTGTATGCTGTATTGGAATTTTTTGTCCCACACCTGCATGGTAAATGTGTTTAGGTTCAGTTGGTCAATTTTCATGTCCAAGGTGCGGTCGGAAATGCGCAGGCTCCAATCGGAATTTTCGAAAAACTTATGTATTTCATCCACACCGTATTCGAGGCACTGAATGGTCGGTTTGCCGGCTATGGTTTTGTACTGTATAAGCGGGTAGCGATAGTTAAATTGGGTATCGCTTAAATGATTATGAAACAGCACTCCGCCGGTGCCTACTTTGCTTATTATGGCGCCGCGAAAGGCGGGTATTTCCCACGATTTTATTTGGGTATCGAAAGTAACGGTTAGTAAGCGTATTTTCTTCATAAACCTTATTGTTTTGGATTTTGAAAAACTTTTGTAAGTTAGGGTAATTATTTCGAAATAAAAAATGTATTCCGGCGCAATTTTACGATTATTTAATAATTAAATGAATTTCAACAGATTAAAAATATATGTTATACAACATGCATAAACCCCGGGGTTTTTACGCCCCAAGGTTTGGTTGGAATAAACACAAAAAATATATTGCCACGAATTCATGAATTATTATTTAACTATATAATAATGAGCCAATTCCGAAAAGTAGTTTTCCACGAATTCCACGAATTTCACGAATTGTAAAATACATATATTCAGCATTTTATAATTTCACGAATATTATTTTTCTTCGAAAAATGACTTTTAGGCGTGGACTCAATAATCAATTTATTTAAGTTAGGCGAATTTCTGTTTTAGCCGCATTAGCGGCGTTATCTTGGTAAAAAGCGGCATTCGTATACTATTCAAAGCCGCGTAGTGGCGAAACAATTTTCGACTAAGCTAAAAAGGTTTCGGTGCTACGCACCTTTAAAACACGGGTACCTGTATACTTCTACCAAGATTAGCTTCGCTGAGAATAGTTACACAACTACGTTGCTGAATAATAGCAATTTATAAACTAACCGACATTGGAATATAATTAGGCTTTATTGCAACAGAATTACATACTAATGTAATCCCAGCGCTGGAAAACCGAATTGTAGGTATAATACCCTTGCATTCGTCCGTACGCATCGTACACTTCGTAGCGTTTTAGCACTTCGTTCCATTTTTTGGTAAGTTGTTGTTTGCCGTTTTGGTCGTACGTTTGGTTTTGGTTCAGTACCTTGTTAGTTTGTTCGTAGCCGGTTTGCTGGCCGGTACTATTATAACTGTCGGTACGGTCGAGCACCGGGTTTTTCGATTCGTATTTTATCATCATACCCGATGCATTGTAGTACTCAGTCCGGTTAAGCACTTTGTTTACCACCGCATAGCCGATAAAATTGTTGTAGGCATCGAAAAATTCGGTTCTGCCCAAGGTGCTGTTGTAGCGTTGGGTTTGTGCAAACAAATTTGCGGCGGTAAGTACAAACAGTAAAATAAAAGCAGCAATAAGTTTTTTCATTTTCATGTATTTTTATGAATATACGGCACTATAGTTTCCAAATTTGTGCCAAACTGCTTAAAGTGTTGTTTTACAACAGTTAAACTATTTTTGCAATAAGCTATTTTCTGTAAGTATTTTACAGTTCTAATCAGTTTTTGACAGGTACGAAAAATATTTTTGAAAATACACTTTTTTTCCGTGGAAAAATACTAATTTTGTTTTGTGTTCCGGTTAATACTAAACAGCTTTCAAAATATCGAAAAATTTGCCTTAGCCCTTTCAGGGCATCATTGATATAAATAATTAATTCATAGGGCGTTGCCCTATGCTAATGCTTTAGCCCTTTCAGGGCAATTTAAAAGCAGTTTAGTATAAGCCGGCGTTTTGGGTAGCTTCCAAATAAAATAAGGTTTTACATATACCCAAAAACGTTAAACCATGCATATCATTCTTAATTCGTTCGGCAGCTCGTTACGAAAAGAAAACGGGTTGTTTTTAATAGCAACTGCCGACGGTAAACAACTTATTTCGCCCGAAAAAGTGCGAAGCATATCCATTAGTCGCGGAGCTCAGATAAGTTCCGATGCGGCTTTGCTGGCTATTGAAAACGAAATAGACGTGTTTTTTGTTGAAAAAAACGGAAAACCTACCGGCAGAGTTTGGAGCGTTAAATATGGTTCGGTTTCGACCATTAGGCGCAAACAACTCGAATTTATTTCGCACCCAAAAGCCGTTGGGTGGATTAAAGAATTGGTGTCGAAAAAAATTGACAACCAAGCGGCATTGCTTTTGAGCTTGGCAACCAAAAACGGCGACGACGACAAGCTTATTGATCGCACCATAAACAAGCTCGACGACTACAAGCGCAAAATAGCCGAAGCCAAAGCTGAGTATGTACACGAACTTGCGCCCACCTTGCGCGGTTGGGAAGGTGCTGCCGGGCGTGCGTATTTTGCCGGACTTAACTACTTTTTGCCCACTTCGTACAAATTTGCCGAACGCTCGCAACACCCTGCCCACGATTTGTTTAACGCCCTACTAAACTATGGCTACGGAATGCTTTACGGCAAGGTGGAAGGCGCACTGATAAAAGCCGGAATAGACCCCTACGCCGGCATAATGCACCGCGACGATTACAACCGACCCGTATTGGCGTTTGATGTTATTGAACTATACCGTATTTGGATAGACCACACCGTAATGAGCATTGCTTGCCAAGAGGTGCTGGATGCCGATTGCTACTCGGTACGCGACGATGGTTCTTTTTGGTTGGAAAACATGGGAAAGCGTATTTTGATACAATCGGTAAACGATTATTTGGACGAAGTGGTGCGCTACGAGGGTGCCGACCGAAGCCGTGCAAACCACATTGATTTGTACGCCCAACGACTGGCGCAAGTGTTCCTTAAAACTAATGCCGAATAAAATTATTGAATTTTGAATTTTGAATGAGTAAATAATTCAAAATTCAACATTTACTCATTCAAAATTTCTAAAATTATGCTATTCTACGGAAAAAATATACGAACTGCCGGCGACCAATTGTACCCTATTGATGTAAAACGGGTGTTTGCCGGCATTACTAAGCCCAAACCGGAGCTTAAAACGCAAATTGAACGCTTGCGAATGTTGCAAACGGTTGATTTGGCAGGTTATAAACAATTCAAAACCCAATTGCCTTATTTGGTTTGCGGCAGTTTTAATCCGCCTATTCGGAAAACCGAAAATTTTGCCGCCATACAGTGTTTCTTTTTAGATATAGACCATGTAACGGAAGCCGAAATGGATATTATGCAACTTAAAATTAAGCTTTCGCAAGACAACCGCGTAGCACTTATGTTTGTTTCGCCGGGGGGCAACGGGTTGAAATTGCTTTTCAACTTAAAAGAAAAAATTTTTGATGCCGGTAAATTTTCAATGATTTATAAACTTTTTGCTCGAAATTTTGCCAAACTTCACGGTATTGAAACCTTGATTGACATCAGAACTTTTGATGTTACACGAGCCTGCTTTATGTCGGTTGATAACGAAGCATATATGAACGAAAACCCCGAATTGGTGGCTGCCGACGAGCTGCTTAATTTCGAAAATGCGTTGGAAGTTAAAGAGGCTCAGTCGGAAATTTCGTTTCAACAAAAACTTTTTGACGGCAAACCGGTGGAAAAAAACACCGAGGTTTCGAAAGAAATTATCGAACAAATTAGGCTTACGCTTAATCCTAAACTTCAAACCAAAAAAGAAAAAATAATGGTTGTGCCCGAACAATTGGACGATATTGAAGCCAAAATTAGAAAAATTGCCGAACTTAATAAGCTTGAAATTCCTGAAGTTACCAACATAAACTACGGGCGAAAATTCAAATTTGCCGTAGGGTTTGTGTGGGCCGAATTGAATGTGTTTTTTGGCAAAAAGGGAATTACCTTGGTTAAATCGGCAAAAACGGGCGCCGACTTGGCACTTACCGACACGGTTTATTTGCTAATGTTTCAGGAGCTTTGCACGCTGAAGGAATGACGAATTTTGAATGATGAACGATGAATGATAAATGATGAATTTTGAACGGCGCAGCCCTCACCGAAAGTAATGAGTAAATGAGTAAATGAGTAAATGACGAATCTTTCAATTCCTTAATTCTTCAATTCTTAATTCCTTAATTCCTTAATTCTTTAATTTTCAAAAAAAATGGCAAGCGAAAAAATGAAATTTGTGGCGCGTATGCGCATTATAAAAAAAGCGGGTTTGGGAACTAAAGCACCCAATGTGCCTGCCGGCTTGTCGGACATGGAAAGTTTGGACGAGCGTGTGCAAAAAATAAACGGTATTGTTAATAAACCAATGCATAACCCACTGAATATGATTTTCTTTATAATGTACGACATCGAAAACAACAAAGTGCGAACCGCTATTGCTAAATTTCTGCAAAAGAGCGGTTGTATACGAGTGCAGAAATCGATTTTTTTGGCCGACTTGCCGCGCGAAAAATACACCGAACTGCACAGCGCCATTAAGCAAGTACAAGAGGTGTACGACAATTCGGACAGTGTGCTGTTTATTCCGGTGGCTACCGACGAACTGCGGGCTATGAAAATGGTGGGCAAAAATATCGATATCGATTTTATAACCGGAGGCAAAAGCACGCTTTTCTTTTGAATGATGAATGATGAACGATGAATGATGAATTTTAAATGAGTAAATGAGTAAATAATGCGGTAATTTGAAAATTATGTTCGATGAAGGCTTTGCCGTTCTTTATTTCTTCAATTCCTTAATTTTTAAAAACTTATGAATTTAGCAGAATTTTACACCCATATTAAAACGCTGTATGCCAACAAACAATACAGCGAAGCCATTGCTGCATTTGAACCGGCTGAAATTCCGGAACCGCAACGAGTGCGGTACAAATGGTTGGCTTTTTATATAATACATGCCTACCGACATTGCGACAAGCCGGAAAAAGGTATTGCACTGGCTACGAAATGGTTTGCCTACGAGTTGCCGCCCGAAATTTTGGGTGCCGTTGGTTGGGCATATTGGGCATGGCTAAAAACCGATACCGAAAAAATACTCGACCAAGCGCAATGCGAAACCATTGAAAAAGTATTGGTACTTGAACAAGCTTCCGAAAACGGTTTTTTGTTTCCGCTGCTGTTTTTTGAATATGCCAAGTATTTGGTTTTGCCCAAAATTAATTTTATTGAAAAAGTGTTGGAACTTACCGAAAAATACGGCTTTGCGCTGTTTTCGGAACACTGCCCCGAAGTAGAAATTGAACGAAAGGGTAAAAAACTGAAACAAACCATGGCTTCGGATAAAGAGAAATGGTATTTGCTTAGGTGCAAGGCTTTGTTTATGAATAAAAATTACGAAGCTTGTATGGTAACTTGTACCGAAGCCTTGGTGTTTTGCAGCCGCAACAACCGGGTTTGGGTGCTGCGCTACCGAGCCAAAGCGTATGCATTTACAGGCAAAACACCAATGGCACAAGCCGACTATGCCGAAATTCTGAAACTGAAAACCGATTGGTATTTGTACGCCGAACTGTTTGAGATATTGGCAGAACAAGAACCCGAAAAAGCGTTGGTACATGCTTTTAAGGCTTTCGATTCGCCTGCACCGCCGGTTATGAAACTTGGCTTTTTTGAAAAAACTGCCCTGTTTTTCGAGCACCGACAAAAACCCGAACATGCCGAAGTTTTTTGGGGTTTGGTGGCATCGGTAAGGCTGAAAAACGGCTACAAAGTACCGGTGCGAAACGGCAAATTGATATCGGTGGCTGTGGCATCCGATTATAATAAACTGGCAACCAAAGCCGGGCAAATTTTGCAGCCCAAAGCAAGCAAAACCGCCGGCGTTATAAGCAAAATATTGCACCCCGGCAAATTTGGCGATGGTTTTATAACCGATGCGCAAGGCAAAAGCTACTATTTTAAATGCACCGATATTAAAAACGCCCGCGAAGCACTGTACGAAAAGATGCCGGTAAGTTTCGAAATAAGTGTAAGCGAATATAAAGGAACAGAAAAATTGGTAGCGGTAGCAATTTTTATTTTGAAAGAATAAATTTTATGCGTAATTTTAGGGCAAATAAAAATTGTACCGAATGAAAATTTGCAGTACTTTTGCAAGTCCAAAAAACAGGGCTGTTTTTGTTCCAAAAACAGCCCTTATGTTCGTTGAAATACTGATTTAAAGTAAGTTATGGTATATGCTCTCAGAAACCAACATCCACTAAAACAAGGATTAAGACTTACATTCCAACATCCTATCAATCGAGTAGCTGACTCTCAGAAACCAACATCCACTAAAACAAGGATTAAGACAACTGCATTAACCAATTTTACGAACGCTACCGAAGGCTCAGAAACCAACATCCACTAAAACAAGGATTAAGACGTTGTAATTATCAATTAAATCAGTTTCATCTTGCCACCTCAGAAACCAACATCCACTAAAACAAGGATTAAGACTGTTGGGTTGAATAGCATTTGTTTCTTCAATTAAGGCTCAGAAACCAACATCCACTAAAACAAGGATTAAGACTTTCATCGAACTTGGCTTTGTCGGCTTGCGCTTCTTCTCAGAAACCAACATCCACTAAAACAAGGATTAAGACGCATTTATACCAGATGTGTAGTTTATTTTCATACACTCAGAAACCAACATCCACTAAAACAAGGATTAAGACCTCATCATTCGCAATT
>JAIFNC010000015.1 GCA_020047935.1 Bacteroidota bacterium | reverse complement strand
AAACCGCATTAGCACAAATACATTCGCTAACCGAAAACGAAAAAGCTGCCATTGAGAAAATGCTTGGCAGCTAAGTGTTTATAAGTAAAAGGAATTCTCAGAAATTAAATTCGGAATCAAAATCGTATCAAAGCGTAAAACTTTTATTTTCGAAAGTCCATATATGGCACCAAGTCTCAAATTTAGGCTACTCTGTTGGAAATTTTGTCATATCCATACAAAAAATTTCCCATGTATGTCCGTCGAAATCTTCAATGGTTCGTTGTTGCATAAAACCGTAGTCTTTCATTTCGGCAGGCTCGATGCCGCCGGCTTGTAAGCCATTGGCTAAAATGCGGTTAATTTCGTCTACATTGTCAACCGATAACGAAAAAAGCCCTGCCAACTTGGTTTTGGTATCGGCAATGGGTTTGGTTGCAAAGTTTGCAAATTTTTCATGCGTTAGAAGCATTACAAAAATATTTTCGCACCAAACCATACATTTTCCGGTTTCGTCCGAAAACTGCGGATTATTGGTAAACCCTAATGCTGTATAAAAATTCATCGATTTTTGAAGGTCTTTTACTGCCAAATTGATAAAAATTTGTTTTGCCATTGTATTGAATATTAGTTGTTTTGTTTATTCAGAATTTAATATTTATCCTTAGGAAAGTGCGCTTATTAATTAATGCAAATAAAAAAAAACAATATGCATATATTGCAGCATTTCAAGGCACAATGCTTCAAAGTTGTACAAAAGCTTATTTCTTGCACAAAGTTTCAATCCACCTAAAAATTATGCAATTACGCATATTGTATTATTTATGCTTTTTTTAGCCGTTTATAAATTATTTCGTTATCATTTTATACCGAAAGGAATTTTTACCGACAAAGCAATGTTTCTGCCCGGATTGAAATATCCAACTTCTTTTAAGGTCGATAAATGGTCAACGTATTTTTTGTCAAAAATATTATTTGCACTTAATCCAATGGCTAATTTTTGAGTTGAAATTTTGATATTTGCACCAATTCCAAAATCAAACAAGTTATAGCCGGCAGTTTTTTCTTCATCCGGTGCCGGATTGTTTTGGTTAAATGCCGTTAATGAATTGATTTTAACATACGCATTCTGTAAAAATCCTAATTTCTCTTTTTCTAAACGCAATTCAATGTTTATTTTATTTGCCGGTATAAAGGGTAAATAATCTCCATTTGCTTTTTTACCTGTTACATTTGCAAATGTGGTTTCAAAGTGCAGCCATTCAATATGTTCCGGATGAATATGAAAACCTGTTTCAAAACCATACAACGTTGCATTTGCTTGGGAATATTTATAAATTTCATCACCATCGGCGGTTGTATCATCGCTTGGCGAAATAAAAATATAATTATTTAATAGGTTGTAAAACCCTGCCATATCAAAAGTAATATTATCGGTGTGATAATGCATACTAAAATCGGTTTCATAAGCATTTTCCGGAACTAAATTATTATTGCCCAATTCGTAACGCGTTTCATGTAACCCATTCGATGTTAATTCGGGCAAATTGGGAGTTCGGTAAGCGGATGCAAAATTAAAACGGAACAATAATTTTTCAGACTGATTGAAGGTTGCGCCCAACGAACCACTAAAACTTCCCAAATTTTTATTCAATTCAGGCCTATAAGTTGTTTCTGTTGGCAAATTGACCGATTGCGATAAAATTTGTTTATAATCGTACCTGATACCTGTTTGAACTTTTAACTTTTCAAAAAATGTATATTGCAACAATCCAAAACCTGAATAATTATTTATGTTTGCATTTGGCAATAGAATTACTTCACGGTTATTGTTGTTTGTATTAATTTGATTTAACCCCTGAAATCCAATAATATATTCCGACTTTGCCGAAGATGGCAAATACAAACGGGTTTCGTAAGTTAAAGTTTGCAACGACATGTCTATCGAAATCTCGTCCGTTCCTTCGGCATGAATTAAACTCGATTTTTGATAGCCCGAATTTACTTCCAATTTGAACCGATTTAGGAAAAATTTATTTTGTGTTGAAATTAAATGATTATCCAACGACATATAATAAACTTCCGATTTTCTGCCTCGTCCTTGTTCATTTACAAAATCAAGCGCGTCTTCTTCTGCCAATCCAATTTTGTAAGTACTGTAATCGTAAAATAAATTCAGCGACATGTTACGGTTACTAAAACCTGAATTGAGTTTTAACGAATTTCCTGAAAATCGGGTATTTGGCACAAAAGTACCGCCGCCTTGCAAAAAATCGGCATTGGTTTTATTACCAAACCTAATGCCTGCAAAGAAATTTTTACCAGCTCCTTTTATACCCAAATTATTTGTAGCACCAAGCGAATTAGAAAATAATTGCAAATTGTAATCGCCTACAATTTCGCCAATTGGAGCAGGTTTTTCCTTTACAAAATTAATAACACCGCCAATAGCGTCTGAACCATAAAGTAACGATGCCGGACCTTTAATAATTTCAACATTTTCTATACCAAATTCATCAATTCCAAGCGGATGGTGTTCGGAGTATTGATAGTTTTCAAATCGAACACCGTTATTTAAAACCAAAATATCGTTCATCGACAAACCGCGAATTACAGGTTTTGAAACTCCGCAACCTTTTGAAATCATATCAATTCCGGGTACTTTGGTAAGAATTTCGGTAAAATTTGGTGTCGTTGTATTTGAACTGCTTGATAGTTTTAAAATATCTATTTTCACCGCATTTGTGTGTTGCGTAGAATTATAACCACCTGAAACTACTACTTCTTCGGCTTCAATCGGCGATTCTTTTAGTGAAATATTTAATTCTATTTTTGAATTATCGAGTATTACTGTTTCAAACTGATTTTTATAACCAACATATGAAATCTGGATGCTTAGTTTGCCGTTTGGCAAACTACTTAATTGGTATTCGCCCGCTGCATTACTTACGGTTCCTTTATTCTGTTGAATAACATAAATGGAAGCACCAACCAAAGGTTCATTATTTTGGTCGGTAATTTTCCCTTTAATTTCATTTTGGGCATTTACAATTTGACAAAGAAACACCACAAAGAAAAAAACTATATATTTTTTCATTTTATTACGATTTTGAATGTAAAACAAATTTAACTATAAAAAACTGTATTAAAATTGTTTACAGGTGGTGCTCGTAATAAAATATTAAGATAAAATGAATTGTTTAAAACGACTGAACTATATAAATTGCAATAATAATCAACAAAATTGTCTATTTTACAACCATCATTATCCGATTCTGACGTAAATAATGAAAATACAAAATCGCAGATATCACATTTTTCAGCTTGCTTATGAAAATGTCTATCGTGCTTTTCAGTGCAAACCGAACGATGCTCGTGAATATGTATAGTTTTAACTGCTATCGGGGTTAAAAATACCGACAACAAAAACCAAACTATTATATTTTGAACGCTATCTTTCAATCTTTCTGTTTATTTTTGTCTTGTTTTTGACTGTGAATAACAATTTCTTTTAAATGCTAAAAAGTTAAGAATTATTGTACGCGAAGGGCAAAATTATTAACCAAGGCACACTTCGTCAAGGTAAGTAACCGGCTCCCGGAGTCTATAAGCATCTTCAATGTACTTTCGTTTTGAGTTTTTTGTTTCTGAAAAAATCTCATTTCCTTCACAAATATATAAAAATTATATTAATGCTGCTCTTTACTTAGTTAAATTTCTGTTTCAATTACAAACGATGATATATACATTTCAATACCGGTAATATGTCTTTCGGGCATTAATTTATATTTTTGGACCTTTGCCTAAAACAAATTATTACTGTCCGAATACTAAAAACTATGACTAATTGGCTGTAAAATCTTTTAACAACAAGATGCAAAAATGTAATATGCGCTATTTTATAACACTTTACTATTAATCGGTGAACGTTAAAGGGCTTTATTGTATGTTAAATCTGAAAATGCTAAATTTTTTCAATTTTTCAAATGCTAAATTCCTCAACTCATTAATTCATCAACAAAGCTATGCACGCCTAACAATTAATAAATTATTCTGCTGAAATTAGTAAAAAATGATATTGAAATAGTTTTGTATTTAAAAAAACCGTATTTTTGCAAAATATATATTATTAAACCACACGTATTATGGTTAAAGCTCATTCGTTTCATATTCCTGTAATGGGAATTGGTTTTACGGTTGATACCCCCGTAAAAGTGGCGCATTTGGGCATTTCGTCGGTTATTTCGTTAGTCGACGACATGTTGTGTGAGAAAATGCGCGAGTTCCACTCGAAAAAATTCAATTTGTCTTTTGAATCCATTAGCAACAAAATGGAAAACTATAGGGCAGAACGAATTACCGCTTACCTTAACATGGTTGACGAAATTGCTCATGCCAAATTTGAGCAATTGAAACAATCGTTTAAGGATAAAGCCGACGAATTGGAACGGTATATTGCAATCATGCCAAATTTTGAAACGTTGAAGGATGAGATGAAGAAACTTAGCTCGGAAGCCGATTTTGCAGGCTTTTGGGAGAAAGTTAAAGAAACCATGCACATGGGCAGCATTGACGTTAATATTATGACCAAGGTAGACAAAGAAAACTACCACAACGGCGAAAAATTGTCGGTTGAATATAACGACGCACATGCAGCTTTGCGCGGTTTTGCCAACAGTAAACTAAGAGCTTCGGTTGTACTTTCGGCAGGGTTAAACCCGGCGTTGTACAGCTACATCGAAAAATTCGACGATTTTTACCCCACACCATCCGGATTCATTAAAAAGCAAATTATTCTAAAGGTGAGCGACTATAAGTCGGCGCTCATACAGGGTAAGTTCCTTGCGAAAAAGGGTTTGTGGGTTTCGGAATACCGCATTGAGTCGGGGCTAAACTGCGGCGGGCACGCTTTTGCCACCGACGGTTTGCTCATGGGCCCTATTTTGGAAGAGTTCAAAAATAATCGCGATGCCTTGACTGCCGCAGCTTTCGAGCTGTACACTCCGGCACTTGCAGCCAAAAACAGGTTTACACCACAAACGGCTCCGGCTGTTCGCGTTTCGGCACAAGGCGGCGTTGGAAACAACGACGAGCATAATTTTTTGCTCGATTACTACCAAGTAGATTCGGTTGGCTGGGGCTCGCCATTTTTGTTGGTGCCCGAGGTTACCGATGTTGACCAAAACACCTTGCAATTGCTGAAAGATGCCAAAGAGAACGATTTGTATTTAAGCAATATTTCGCCTTTGGGAGTACCTTTTAACAACTTACGCGGCAACTCGCGCGATGTATTTAAAGACATGCGCATTGCAGCCGGCAAACCGGGTGCGCCGTGTACCAAAAAATACGTACAGCTTAACAAAGAATTTTCGGACAAAGGTTTGTGCACGGCTTCGAACGTGTACCAGAAGAAGAAAATTGAAGAGTTGAACGCGTTAAACTTATCAAAACCCGAGCACGATAAACGCTACACCGACATTACCGACCGCGCTTGTATTTGCGTGGGTTTGGGCAATGCTTCTATGATTAAAAACGATATTGAAATTACGTTCGAAGGTCCCGGTGTGTCGGTTTGCCCCGGACCAAATTTGGCTTATTTTTCTGAAACAAGTACGCTAAGCCAAATGGTTAATCATATTTACGGACGAAACAACGTAATGAAGCGCACCGACCGCCCAAACATGTTTTTGAAAGAATTGCAATTATATGTAAATCATTTAAAAGCAAAAGTATCGGAAGCAGGTTTCGAATTACCTGAAAAGCAAGCCAAACAATTGCAAGGCTTTAAAGCCAACCTTAATTCGGGAATTGAGTATTACAAACAATTGTTTGCGCAATACAAAAACCGAATAAAAGATGCGCGCGGTTCATTCGATACTGAATTGGAAAAATTGAAGCACGAACTTGAAAATGTAACTATTTCGGTACAAAAAACAGAAGTAAACGCATAAACAAGAACTAATTCTAAAAAAACACTCGCCAATTTACTTTGTGCG
The DNA here is from genome assembly GCA_020047935.1 of Bacteroidota bacterium. GTDB lineage: Bacteria > Bacteroidota > Bacteroidia > Bacteroidales > JAIFNC01 > JAIFNC01. The sequence goes on along the minus strand of JAIFNC010000015.1, from coordinate 1,809 downwards.
AGTGTTTTTTTATGGCAATATTTTAATGAAACAATTGGTATTACTTCAAGAAAAACGAAATTTCAACTACTAATATTCCTTTTCCCAATCGAAATTTTCGAACAACACCGAACCGAATTCTTTATCAGTTTTAATGGTCGTTTCTACCTTATCGGGTTCTGCCGAATGAAAACTGTCGTTGCCAATGCGTACCAAAAACCATTTGCCTTGCTCTGTATTATACAAGTACGAAATAACTTTTGCCCAACGCCACGAACTTCCACCGTAGTGTTCAACCGAAAACCTGCCGTTTTTTATGGTTACTCCGGTATACGGGTCGCCAAACGAACCGCCGCACATTTTGCACATAACCGTTTTATTGTTTTTGGCTGCCAATTTATAGGTTCCGTCAGTTTGTCCGGTTAGCAATAAAAGCGGTCGTTCGTACGGATTGTCCATAGCCAACGAATCTACTTCTTCCAAATCGTTTTTTAAAATAAGCACCATATCGGGGTATTGGTCAAGGTTCAAATCGCCCGGTATGGTATCGAACACTGAAAAACCGGCGGGAACAAAAGTTAATAAATGCTCGGAAACGGCCAAGCCAAATTGGTTTTTAACCACTTTTGCAATTGGCGTATCTGTGGTTTCCGGCTTACTTCCGCAGGTACAATTAAGTTTTCTTATTTCGAAAATTAAAAGTACAATTTATTTTGCAGAAAACATGGTAGCAAAATAATTTTCGTAATTGTTTTTTTTTTATTTAAATCCTTATTTTGGTTAAAGAATGCTGCTAATGCTGCATTTACTTTAAAAAAAACGGCTGCTGAAAGTTGAGTTTTTGCTTAAAACCAATTATTTACCAAAACCGGGCTGCTTTTACAGCATAAATAACAACCAAACTTCGATGCCGAAATGCTTGTTTTGTTTTGGTTTTATACCTAATATTGCATTGTTTACCTTATTAAAAAACTTTAAAAAAGAAAACCAAAATGAATTTTTTTACCAAAAAATTGATGTACGTTTTTGCCGTTGCCTTGCTGTTTTCGGCACACTTAGCCATGGCACAGCAAAAAGAAATTACTACGGCAAATTACCGATTGGCAGAGCGTTTTTCGCCAAAACAGCTCGACAAAATGGTGTTTAGTACCTCGGTACAGCCCAATTGGCTCGAAACCGGCGATAAATTCTGGTACTCGTACCGAACGTCCGACGGAATTTTTTATTACTTGGTCGATTTGGATAAGCGAACCAAAACTCCGCTGTTCGATAACCACAACATGGCTACACAGCTTACCAAAATAACCAAAGACCCTTACGATTTTCAGCATTTGCCCGATATTAAACCTAAATTTGTAAAAAAGAAATTGAAGCCAAAAAAGATACGGCCGTAACCGATTCGACTAAAAAAGAAAAAAAAGCGCCGGTTAAAAAAGACAAAAAGGACGATAAACCAAAAAATAAAGTTTTTCATTTAGAATACGATATTCAAACCGGTATTTTGAGTGAAAATACCGCTTGGTTTGAAGAAAAAGAACCTTATCGTTGGGCTAATGTTTCGCCCGACAGTACCTACATTGCATTTGCCCGCAATTACAATTTGTACTACATGGATTTGGAAAACTATCGCAAAGCCCAAAAAGACGAAAACGACAGCACCATTGTTGAATACCAATTAACTACCGCCGGCGTTCCGTATTATTCTTTTGGCGGCGGTTATACTCCTGAACCAAACGACAGCAAGAAAAAAATTGCCGAAGAATCAAAAAAACGTCGCAGCGTTTGGGGTGCATGGTCGCCCGATGCCAAAAAATTTGCGCTGGAACGTTA
>JAIFNC010000246.1 GCA_020047935.1 Bacteroidota bacterium | reverse complement strand
TTTTGCCAAAATCTTCAATCTCCGAATCGTTGAACATTTTATCGACATCGAGCAGCATTATAAATTTATCGTTTAATTGATAAATTCCGCTAATGTAATCGGTATTAATGCGTGCGTGCATTTTAGGAACCGGCAAAACTGCTGCCGGTTCAATGGTTATTACATCTTTTACTTTATCGGCCATGGCACCAATTACGGCAGTTCCGGCTTCCGAAGCAATTTCGAGCACTATAACAACAAGCTTTTCGTTTTCATTGCGGTTTGGTACACCAAACAACGACCGAGTTTCGAACAATGGAATTATTTCGCCTCTAAAATTTATAACGCCTTTAATTTCGTTGGAAACATTGGGTATGCGAGTAATTTTTTGCGATAGCAGTACTTCCAGCACTTTCCCTACATTTACTGCAAAATATTCGTTGTCGATTATAAACGATAAATAAGTGCTAATTTTTTGAATTTCATTCATACTTTTTGTCATTAAAATTGAACAAAATCGGTTGATAAATTTTCATTATCCATGTTGTAATTAAACGAAGATTTGGATCGTTGCGGATGCTGTTTTACATAACCGCTATTACTTTGAAAGTTTTGAAACCTTCCGGGTTGCTGCATTCTGCTGCCGGTTTGCTTTTTAATTTTAAAAAACGATACCAATTCTTTCAACACATCGGCTTGCGATGCCAATTCTTCGGAATTGCTCGATAATTCTTCGGCAGCGGCAGCATTTTGCTGAACCACCATATTGAGCTGATTTACCGCACTTGCAATTTGTCCGGCACCCATATTTTGCTCGTTACTTGCAGCAGCAATTTCTTGCACCAACAAGGTGGTATTTTGAATATCGGGAACTACTTTTGAAAGTAAATTGCCCGAGTTGCGCGAAATTTGCACATTGCGTTTTGAAAGGTCTTCAATTTCTTTAGCTGCTAACTGACTGTTTTCGGCAAGTTTACGCACTTCGGCAGCAACAACGGCAAAACCTTTACCGTGTTCGCCGGCGCGTGCTGCTTCAATGGCAGCATTAATAGCCAGAATATCGGTTTTTTCGGCAATATCGTTTATTACTTCAATGCGCTCGGCAATATCCAGCATGGCATTTACGGTAAGTTCTACCGCTTTATTCGCTTCAATAATATCAACAGAAGCTTTATTTGCTATTTTATTGGTTTGCTGTGCATTATCAGAATTTTGCTGAATATTTGCCGTCATCTGCTCAATGGACGAAGTAACTTCTTCAACCGAAGCGGCTTGTTCTGAAGTTCCTTGCGACATTTGCTGTGCAGCATGGCTCATTTGATTGCTCGCTGAAGCTATATTTTCGGCACCAACCAAAATATTGGTAACAATTTCGCTTAAGCGCTCAACCATTTCGGCCAATGCACCCATCATTTCGTCGTTTTCCGAACGCTTTTTAATTTGAACTGTTAAATCGCCCAAGGCTATCAGCTTAGCTTTTTCGGTTACATCGTTTACCGAACTTACCAAGCTCGACAAAGCTTCCAACATTTCATCTTTTTCGGAACGTTTTTTAAGTTCCACGTTCAAATTTCCAACGGAAACCCGCCGGCGTATTTTTCGGTAATAACAGGCGGAATATCGCCAACTGCAATTCGCTCTAAATAATGCGCCGTAACATTTATAGGCTTAATAACTGCATCGAGGGTGTTGTTTACGCCTTCAATAATTTTTTTGAAATCGCCAAGGTGCTTAGTTGCATCTGCACGCGTTGCCAATTTTCCGGCTACTGCAGCCTCTGCCAACCTATTGGCATCGGCAATTAAGCTAAGTATATTGTTTCGAAGTAGGTTAATTCGTTCGGTAGCAATAATTTGCTTTCCGGGCAATGCAGGCATTTCCATACCTTTGTTATAACCGGCAATTACTTCCTTATATGCACCCGAAAACTTCGATTCGTCTGCAAACGCTTCAAAATCGCCTGCCGCTTGAATTTTGGTGGTTGCAGTCATTTCATTTATTAAATCCAGAATGTTTTTGCGCAACATATTCACCCTTTCGGTGGCAATAATTTGTTTACCCGGGAATACTTTCAATTCTTTCGACAAATCGCCTTCGGCATAGTTTTTAAGTAAATCAAGCATTTCTAAAATGGCAGTAATGTGGTAACTAACTAAATTGGTTACGCTCTCTGTCATTTCCAAATAAATACCTTTGAATTTACTTTTATCGAATACCACATCAATTTCACCTTTGCTATGGTATTCGTATACGGTTTTAATATCGTTTGTAAATACGGTTAAGTTTTCGATTAGGTCGTTAATATTTTCTTTCAACAAATTAAATTCGCCTTGATATTGGTCGGTAATTTTTGGAGGCAATTCGCCTTTAGCAATTCGGTCGATATAATCGGCTGCTGTATTAAGCGGGTTCACAACCGCATCCAGCGTTTCGTTAAAGCCGTTAAGCAACGGATGAAATTCGAAATGGATTCCGCGTGTGCTGCTGCGTGCACTCAAATTGCCGGCAGCTGCTGCTTTGATCAATTTTTCGGTTTCATCAATTGCACTTTTAATTAATCGGGAAATACTGCGTGCAATTAGCACAGAAATACTAAATAATAGCATTAAGGCTATAAGCGAATAAACTATAATTTGGCGTTGTAAACTATATACCGATGCCATAATTTTAGCATCGGGAATTATGGTAGCCACCGACCAATATTGAGTTGAATTTCCTAATTTAATAGGAACAAAATAGTGTTCTGAGATTTCGCCGGTATGTACGTTGTTTGCTTCGAAATTAATGGCACTACCTGAAGTAATAATTTTGTCGATGCCAAATTTTTGGTTAAGTTCCGGTTCCAATTCAAGGAAATTTTTACCTGTCAAATTTTTGTCCTGATGGCTTACAATGGTACCATTATTGGAAAGTACAACCAAATGACCGGTTTCGTAAGGGTGAACACGATTGGTTATTTCCTGCATTGATTCCAACGCTATATCGACTGTTGATACCCCCACTACTTTATTATTATTAAAAATAGGCACAGAAAGTGTAATCATAAGCACTTCTTTGCCATTTACCGGATAGTAATAAGGGTTTATAACCGTTTCTTTACCCGAATTTTTAGGCAACAAGTAATAGTCGCCACTGCCCGGTTTTTCGTAGTCTACAAGTGGCTCTCGCGATAGGTTGCTATTATTACGATATAAATGCGGTATAAATCTGCCGGTTTCATCGTACCCCGGTTTATTTACATAACGTTTATCGGCATTGTCGAGAGCATTGGGCTCCCAGCACATCGAAACACCAAAAAATTGCGGGTTTCGCTCTAAAAAAGTTTGAAGCTGCTTTTCCAAAAACACACGTCGGGCATTGGGTTCAATAGTCCAAACCGCCTCACCGGTGTGTGCGAGTGCTCTGGCTGCATCTAAAGCAACTTCAATTTCGGCATCTAACTCGTTTGCATAACGAAATGCCAAATTTTGTGCATTTTCATGTCCGGTCTTTTGTTGATTTTCGGCTGAATGCCAATTCACATAAAGAATAAGCGCCAAAAGAATTATTGACGTTGAAAGTACCGTAAGAAACACGATTCTGTTTCCTATTTTCATTTTTTTGAACATACGATGTCCTCCTTTATTATTTAATATTTTTTTTCGGTTATAAGTAAACTTTGCATCATTGATGTTAAATCGAGCAAATACGCCAAATTGCCATCGCCCAAAATGCTGGCACCGGCAATAAATTCTTGATTTTTAAGCTTCGAACCCAACGATTTTAGCACCGCTTGGTGCTCGCCGATAATTTTGTCGGCAACAACAGCAAAAAGTTGTTCTTGCCGTCGGATAACTATGATTTTAACTTTGCGGGTTTTAATTTTATTTAATCCGAATACTTCATATAAATCGATATATGAAATCAGCTGCCCGTTGTATGGAACTGCCCCTTTATATTTATATTCTTCAAACGAATTATAATCGGTTATCAAACAAACCTCAACATCCGACACGGGCACCAGAAAAAACAAATCGTCGTTTTGGAACAGCATTGTGTCGAGAATGGCAATGGTTTGGTGCAGTTTTATGGTAAACAAGGTGCCCAAACCAATTTCGGAATTAATTTCGATTTGCGCCCGCAACTCGTTAATTTTTTTCTTCACAATATCCATTCCTACTCCGCGTCCGGAAACTTGAGTTAAACTTTCGGCAGTTGAAAAACCGGGCAAAAAAATCAGTTCAAACGCTTCTTTTTGCGAAATTGGTTTATCGGCCGGAATAATTCCTTTTTCAACCGCCTTCAATCGTATAACTTCGGGGTTTATACCATTTCCGTCGTCTTGTATTTGAATAAAAACAAAGTTTCCTGAATGAAATGCCGTAATTTTAATTACCCCTTTTACTCCTTTTCCGCTAGCAACGCGTGCCTCGGGTATTTCAATACCGTGGTCGATACAATTTCGGATAATATGCATAAGCGGCTCGGCAAGCGCATCAATGGTACTTTTATCCAGTTCGGTTTCGGTACCTTGGGTTATCATTTCAACCTGTTTGCCAAGTTGCTGCGATAAGTCGCGCACTAACCGCTGAAACCTGAGCACCATTTCGTTAAGCGGCACCAGTCGTAAATTCAGGGTATTATTTCTGAAAAGTTTCGAGAGTTTATCTACCTTTTCGAGCAAGGGCCTAATTGGGTTGTAAAGCTTATTTTTTGTTGAAAGTGCCAGTTGCGAGTTTGTAGTAATCAGTTCGCTAACCAAATACATCAGTTCGTCGAGTTTGGCGGCTTCAACTCCTATTCTGCCGTTTGTTCCGGCGTTCGAATACTCAACCGGATTTGATAAACCGGCAATTTGGTCGGTTAGCTCGCCCAATTTATTAAGCTCGTTGGTTTTTACATAAGTTGTCGGCTCTGTTTTCTTCAACGCTAATTCATGCGCTTCCAATGCCTGCGAATTAAAAATATCGAAATCGGCAATTTTTGTAATTTTACAATAGTCGAGTAAAAAGAAAAGTGCATCTTCAATAGCTTCGTATTGCTTATCGGTAAAAAGCAAAATAAAATACTGACTATCGGATTCCGAAAACTCATTTTTATTAATATGATAGTCGCCTAAAGCGAATAAATCTTTAAACGAACTTATTAGATTAATATTTCTGCCGATAATACTTTCGTCGGGGGCAAAATTTATTTGCCAAGTTGCATTTTGGCTTGCAGCGTAGCGTGCTTTTATCCGAACGGTTTGGTTTTCAATAGTTAAGCCTGCTTGCTGAATTAATTGATTAACCGACTGAATAATAGCGTTGCATATTTGCTCATTTTTTGCCGAAACCTTATCATCATCCTTTATCAGTTTACGAATAAAATCGGCAGCCAGAAACGAAATTTGAATCACATCCGGCGTAACATCGAGCTTATCTTCACGCAAAAACTCGTATAAACTTTCAATTCGGTGTGTAAAATTCGAAACATTATCGAAGCCATACATACTGCTTGTACCTTTTAGCGTATGCATGTGCCTAAAAACCGATTCAATCAATTTGCTGTTTTCGGCATCCTTCTCCAAACCCATCAGGTCGCGCTCCATGTCATCTATCAGCTTGGTAACATCTTCAATAAAGCGTTCTTTGTAAGGCATAAACTGATTTTCCATGTACACAAAAATTAAATTGTTAGTAAAAAGCCTTAAGAAATTGCGCGTTCAATCAATTTAAGCAGTTGTTCAATTTTAAAAGGCTTTTGAATCCAAGCAGTTACACCCAAGTTTGCTGCATAATCTTTAATTTCCTGTTTTATTTCGGTTGAAAGAACAAAGATTGGAGTACGTTGGTAAGCAACCGACCTTTTAATTTGTTGCACCAGTTCCAAACCGTTCATTTCGGGCATTCGGTAATCGGTTATAATTAGGTTTATCGGTTGCCCTTTAAGGTGGTTTAGCGCTTCGGCACCCGACCCGGCTTTAAGTACCGTGTATCCGTTATTTTGTAGGGTTAAACCGGTTACAAACAACGAATTTTCGAAATCGTCGACAATTAAAATTGTTTTTTTCATATTCGTATACATTTAGCATTTCTGATTTTTCTCCTATACAAAGGTAGTGCATGTAACACACGCTTGAAATACTAAAATGTAGTAAAATGCATTGCAAAAGGGAGTAAATTAAATAAGCAGAAAGGATTATTGGTACTAATCCTTTCTGCTTATTGGGAATTAAAAGCAAACAATTTTTATTTACATAAAGACAAACAAAGCAACTGCTTTGCTATTTATTTTTTGCTTCGTTTCTTTTTCGTTGCAAATACTCGTCGGGATTATTTTTAAAATTTTCGGGGTCGGCTACGTTTTTATATTGTTTTTCGAGTGCTCTTAGTCGTTCGGCTTCAGCCTTTTCAAGGGCTTCCCAATTTAGTGGTCTGCCGTCTTTATATTCTTCTTCGCGGTTTACCGTAGCATCTTCATTGTAATAAATCCATTTTCCGGTAGGAATGTTATTGGTAAAAAAACCAACCGTTTGCGGCACCTTTGTTTTGTAATAACTTATAAACCTGCCGGTTCTAACATCGCTTGCAAATTTAATTTCTTGCATAAGCTCTCCGGTTTCAAAGTATCGTTGCCATGGTCCTTGCTTTTTACCGTTTTCGTAGGTTGTTACTTCGTACTTTTTACCGTTTCCGTAATAACTTATCGAAGCACCTTGTTTTACACCATTCTTATAATTTTCGGTAAGCACCAACACTTTAGTTTCCGAATAGTAATTCCAAAGGCTGTCTTTTGCGGTGCCTTTATAAAAACCGGTGCCGGTAAGTATACTTTTTTCGTCGTAAAAAGTAGCCGAAGCATAGGTGCCTTCGATGTTATAGTTTAACAAAGCACTCAGTTTGCCGTTTTCGTGGTAGCGTTTAAATTCGCCATAAGGCTTGTCGTTTTTGAAATTTACTTCGTAGGCAGTATTGCCATTTGGGTATACTTTTCGCCATAAGCCTTGTTTCATGCCTTGCTCGTCGTATTTATTTACTTGTTGCGCAACCATTGTATTCAAAGCCATTGAAGCAAAAACAAGTACTACTAATGCCATTTTTTTTATTGAAATCATAAGTATTCGAGTTTGTTTTTCTTCATAACGAAAAAAAAACTATTGTGTTTTACTTTTTTGTAAAATTAGTAATTCAAGGTTTCGCCCTCCGATTTTGCAATAATAACTGCGCCACAGGTATCGCTCCAAACATTAACCGAAGTGCGGAACATATCCAACACTCTATCAACCGCCAAAATAAGGCCTACTCCTTCTAAAGGTAAACCAACCGATGTAAGCACAATAGTAAGCATTACCAAGCCCGACATAGGAATACTGGCAGCACCAATGGATGCAAGCAGCGAAGTAAGAACAATTAGAAACTGTTCCATATAAGTAAGTTCAATGCCATAGGCTTGTGCAATAAACATGGCAGCTACACATTCGTAAAGCGCTGTTCCATCCATGTTTACGGTTGAACCTAAAGGCAATACAAAACCTGTAATCTTACTCGAAACGCCTGCTTTTTTTTCAACCGACTCCATGGTAAGCGAAAGCGTAGCACCGGATGAACAGGTTGAAAAAGCCATTAGCAGCGGTGCTTGCATACTTTTTGCATGTTTTATCGGATTTGCCCTGCCTAAAATTCGAACCAATAAAGGCAATGAAATAGCGCTGTGAACAAACAAACCTACCAAAACTACCAACATATAAACACCTAAAGTTTTTGCCAAAGTAAATAAATCGGAATTGGCTGCAACTTGTTTTGCTACTATACTAAACACACCGATTGGCGAAAATTTTATAATAAATAGTGTGATTTTCATTACAACCTCAAACGACGAACTAAAAAAGTTGTTCAAGAAATCTTGTGCACCTTTACTAACTTTAGTTATAAAAAAGCCAAACATAATGGAGAAAAAGATAATTGCAAGCATATCGCCCGCCGAAAAAGCTTCGAAAATATTATCCGGAACAATTTGCATAAGCGTTTCGGATAACGATTTGGTTTCTAAACCTTCGGGTAATAAATTTTGATTTAACCCCAAGGCTGCATTTTTTCCGGGGGCTACCAAATTTACAAAAAACAAACCGGTAAGTATAGCCATTAAACTGGTAACTATATAATACGAAAATGTTTTTAGACTTAACCTTCCTAAATTCGATGAATTGCCAAGTGCCGAAACGCCTGATATTATAGAGGTAAGCATAAGCGGCACAATAACCATATTGATTGCACGCATAAATACTTCACCCATCCAATTGGTATACTGTACCTGATTTTTGAAAAATATACCAAATAAAATTCCGAGCAATAATCCGATAAATATTTGCCAATGAATTTCAAGTTTTCCGATTTTAGCTATAGAGGTAAAAACTTTCATAATTTTCATTTTTTAACTGTATTGAAATCAAATTTAATACCGGCTTTTAAATACTAACAAACCAATAAACAAGCCATTCTGAAGCCATAAAATGAATTTAGTTGCTTAAAATTTGGTAATTAACACCAAATAATAGGTAAAAAAGCTTATGATTAATTTTTTAAATCAAGCGATTTTTATATTTTTGTTGAAAATAATTGACAAAAAGTATGGAAATTAAAAGAGCACAATTAATAAACTATAATGAAAAAATAGTTCATTTTATCGATTATTCGCAATTGAAAAACATTGACGATTTTGTGAAAACAGTTGC
>JAIFNC010000236.1 GCA_020047935.1 Bacteroidota bacterium | reverse complement strand
GCCATGGCTATAATTGCGCCAAAAGCAATAATTCCCGACATGCGTGTTAAATTTACTTTTTGAAACACATAAGCCAGCGGGTCGCCAACTGCCAATTCGGTATAACTTACCATGCCCGTAAGTACCAAACTTATAAGTACATATATTACGGTGGTTATAACTAAAGCCAAAATCATGGCTCGGGGCAAATCGCGTTGCGGGTTTTTACATTCTTCGGCAGTGGTCGATATGGCATCGAACCCAATATAGGCAAAAAAGACTCCCGAAATGCCTTTTAGTACTCCGGGTATTCCGTTGGGTGCAAAAGGGCTCCAGTTTTCCGGACTTACATAAAAAGCACCAATAGCAATAACCATAAATAAAATAATCAGTTTAATGATAACCATTATATTTCCTGCAACTTTAGTTTCCTGAATACCAATATACACCAGCACCGAAATTGCAAATACAATGGCAAATGCAGGCAAATCTGCAATAATTCTGAAACCGCCAATTTGCGGAGCCGTGAGCCAAGCATGTTGTGCTTGCTGCAAGCCAAAGCTTATTTGGTCAAATGGAGTGCCGGCAGCCAACAAGCTTTGCACCTGAGTATTACCGCGCATGGCACTTAAATAATCGACCGATAAATAATCGGGAAAATGCATTCCCAAACCCAATAAAAGCGAAGTAAAATAATCGGACCACGAAATGGCAACCGCAATATTACCAACGGCATATTCCATAATAAGTGCCCAACCAATTATCCAAGCAATAAATTCGCCAAAACTGGCATAGGCATAGGTATAAGCACCACCGCTTATAGGAATGGTAGAGGCAAACCGTGCGTAGCTCATGGCCGAAAGCCCGCAAGCAAATGCCGTAAATACAAACAGCAGCGACACCGCAGGCCCGCCCGTTGAAGCAGCATTACCAATTGTTCCAAAAATTCCGGCACCCACAATGGCTGCAATACCCATGGCTGTTAAGTCAAAAACATTCAAATTTTTCTTTAAATGCGTTTCTGTATCACCGCCTGTTTCGGCATGTTTTAGTATCGAGGTTATCGATTTTCTTCTGAATAATTGCTCAATCATTAGGTTGTAAGTTTGCGTAAAAATAGTAAAAAGTTTGAAAAAACGTGGTAAGTTTTCACTAAAAAACCTTTTTTGATTGAAATAGAAGAATTTATGGAACACTGAAAGTCGAATTTTGAATGTTATATGTTGAAAGTCGAATTCAAAAGTTACTCATTCAAAATATAAAATTGAATAATTTTACTATACAAAGTTAAGCTTTTACCGTTTTCTTAACCTCGAAGCGGTTGAAATTTTAATAGCCTCCGGTGCGCTTCGACAAGCTCAGTAACCATAACCAAGGGTAAACGAAAATGCAATGCAGCACCCCCCGGTATAGATTTAACTTTCTGCTAATCAACCATATTCGGGGTTGTATCGACGGGCAAACTCATACCACGGGTTGTACTTCGATAAGCACGATAACCACAATTCCTGCTAATAAAATCTAAAATTTCGTAGTTTTTGAACCTAATAATGTGCTATAAATAGGTATTTTATAGTTGTTTTTTAACTTCGTAAAGAACTATTACAACCATTAAAAATAGGTAAAATAAATTAGCATTACAACAAGCTCCCATTCAGAAAACGAGCGTTGCATTTTAGCTAAATAAATTTGAGCCATAGTGGATAAACATAAAAAAAGCTGCACAAAATGCAGCTTTTCTTGTTAAAGCATATTTTTTTTTAACTGCCAATACGAATTAAGCATGTTCACCGTGTTGCGAGGCATCTAAACCTCTCTCTTCTTGCAAAGCAGTAACACGAATAGGCAACATTACATCGACCAATTTATACAACAGAAGACTTAAACCGAATGTAAAAACAGCAACTATTACCATAGCCAACAAATGATACCCCATGGTAGTAGTTTCGCCATACACTAACCCAACTTTGCCGGCAAATATGCCGGTAAGCAGCATGCCTACTATACCGCCAACCCCGTGGCTTGGGAAAACATCGAGCGTATCGTCGATATCGGATTTTTTATTAAGCATTATAGCCAGATTGCTAACTATTGCGGCTGCAAAACCAATAAAAATACTTTGCCCCATAGTTACATATCCGGCAGCAGGGGTTATAGCCACCAAGCCTACAATAGCGGAAATACAAGCACCCAATGCCGACATTTTTTTATTGCGGAAACGATCGAAAAAAATCCAAGTTATCATGGCTGTGGCAGAAGCTAAATTTGTGTTTGCAAATGCTATAACCGCATCGGCATTGGCGCCAAGTGCCGAACCTGCGTTAAAACCAAACCAACCAAACCAAAGCAAACCGGTTCCCAAAACTACATACGGTATATTGGCAGGCGCTTCAATTACCGAATTACGCCTTCCCAAATAAAGCGAGCCGGCAAGTGCTGCAAATCCTGCCGACATATGCACCACCGTGCCGCCGGCATAATCGAGCACGCCCCAATTGCGAAAAAGTCCGTCGGGATGCCATGTCATGTGGGCAAGCGGAGCATACACAAATAGTGAGAAAAATATCATAAAAAGAATGTAGCTTCGAAATCGAATTCGCTCGGCAAAACTGCCGGTTATTAGTGCAGGTGTAATAATTGCAAATTTAAGTTGAAAAACTGCAAATAATAAAAACGGAATACCGGAGGAAAATGCAGGATTAGGCGCTGCACCAACATTACGAAAAGCAAAATAGGTAAACGGATTTCCGATTATCCCATAAATACTGTCGCCAAAAGCCAAACTAAAGCCTACAATAACCCACAGCACACTTATAACCCCAAGTGCAACAAAACTTTGCAACATGGTCGAAATTACATTTTTTTTATTCACCATTCCTCCGTAGAAAAAAGCAAGTCCGGGTGTCATTAATAGCACCAATGCACTGGATATAAGCATCCAAGCCGTATCGGCTTTATCTATTTCACCTGCCGATTCCACGGTATGGTATCCGGTGCCAAAAATTAATGCCAATGCGACCAGCACCAGCAATACTAAAAAATTGATTTTTCTTCCCATTGTTTCAGTTTATTAATTATTAAATCCGGATTTTTATGCATTTTTAGATTCCGGTGTAATTTGCAAAATCAAAATACAAAAATAGTGATTTTTTTATTTATAGTGAAATTTTTAAGGGGTATTATTAAAATAATTGCATTTTATAAATAAAAGACCTCTAAATAAAAATACAAACTTTTATATTTTAAATAAAAAAGTAAACTTTAGATTAATTTCCAATAAAATTATTTTTTATTAATTGAAATTATTTTTAACGCTTTACCCTGAAATTTAGGCTGCAAATAAGACCGAATTTGACAATAATAAATTAAATTAAATAGCTGAATATAATGATATTAAAAATCTAATTTCATTCATATATAATCGAAAACTTTAAATTTCTCCCCGTAATTTTTAGTAATTTGCTATTTTTGAAGCCTAAAACAATTGAAGTGAAAATTAAACTTATAGGCTTGGTTATTTTTCTTGGCTATTTTGGATTACACGCTCAAACGCTTATTACGATTGAAGGAAAAGTAACCGATACCTCCGGAAAACCGCTCGAATCGGTAAGTGTAGCAGTTAAAAATACCATTTTCGGTACGGCAACAAATGCTAATGGATATTATCGTATGCAAGTGCCGGCTCGAAAAAACATGCAGCTTGCAGCAAGCAGCATAGGCTACGAAACCAAAATTGCAATGCTTCCGGAAACAAACGGTTTGAATGAAAATTCGGTGTTAACCGTAGACATTGTGCTCGAAAACAAAGTTACGGGCATAGGCGAAATAATTATTTCCGATAAGCAATTAAACCCGGGCACCCACCGCATAGTGCCAAAAGGTTTGCGAGTTTTACCCGGCGGTATGTCGGCAGAATTGCAGAATTTGCTCAAAACCATGCCGGGTGTGTCGGTAAACAACGAATTTAGTTCGCAATATTCGGTTCGGGGTGGCAATTACGACGAAAATTTAATTTATGTAAACGATATTGAAATTCATCGTCCGCTTTCCATTCGTTCGGGCTACCAAGAAGGGCTAAGTTTCATTAACTTAAATATGGTTTCGGGTATCAATTTTTCGTCGGGCGGTTTCGAAGCCAAATACGGCGACAAGCTTGCAAGCGTGCTCGATGTAAGTTATTTCAAACCAAAAGAAAAACTGCTTAAAACAAGCATCGGATTAACCGGTGCATCGGTGCATGGCGAATACTCCGGAAAAAACAACAGGTGGTCGTATATTGGCGGAATGCGTTATAAAACTACCAAGGTTTTGCTTGCCGGCTTAGATATTTCGGGCGATTACAACCCGGTTTTTCTCGATTATCAGTCGTTGCTCAGTTTCAAAATAAATGCAAACTTCAATGTGCAGTACTTAGCCAATGTGGTATCGAACACTTTCAATTTTGTACCCGAACAACAAAATACGGCGTATGGAGCTTTGGGAAATTCGGATTTAGCACAAAGTTTAGAATTTAATACGTATTTTGAAGGCAAAGAAAACGATTCTTTTTCGGGTGCAACCAATGCGCTAACCTTTAATTACGACAAAAATGAAACCTTACACAAATTCATTTTTTCGAACTATACGGGTTATGAAAAAGAGCGTTTCGACATAGCCGGAGCCTACTATTTGAATGAACTTGAAAAAGATTTGAGCAAAGAAAATGCCGGCGACAGTATTTTAAACATTGGTATTGGTGCCTATTTGCATCATGCTCGTAATTATTTAAACCAGCAAATAAGCACCGCAGCATACAAAGGCAACCTTTCGAAAAGCTTGCTGAGCATGTGGTGGGGGGCAGAATTTAGAACCGAGAAAATAACCGAACAGCTTTCGGAATGGAAAATGATTGACTCGCTCGGCTATTCCATACCTTACTCCGGGCAAAATATAACGCTTGCAGAATATACCGTTGCCAACAATTCACTTTCGAATAATCGAATATCGGTGTATTGGCAAGCAAGCTATTTATTTCACAATTTATCGGGCAAATTTAGGTTTACCGGCGGCTTGCGCGGTTTTATAAACCAACTTACCTCCGAAAGGTATTTAACTCCTCGCTTTTCGGTAAGTTTTACACCCGAAGCCGCCAATAACACTACTTGGCGTTTGGCCTTGGGGCAATACATTCAACCGCCTTATTACAAAGAATTTAAACTATTTAACGGAGCGTTGTATTTGTCCCAATTATCGCAAAAATCGTGGCATGCGGTAGTTAGCAACGAAACGAATTTTATGATGTGGAACCGCAATTTTAAATTTATTGGCGAGCTGTATTTCAAATATTTTAGTCGAATAATTCCGTTTGAACAAGAAAACGTTCGCATAAATTACTATGCCGAACAAACCGCCATAGGCTATGCTGCCGGCGCCGATTTTAAAGTATACGGCGAATTTGTTGAAGGCGTAGATTCATGGTTTAGTCTTTCACTATTAAAAACTATGGAAGACATTGACAACGATAAACTTGGCTACATAGCTCGCCCTACTGACCGCCGATTAAATGTTGGTGTCTTTTTCCAAGATTATTTACCCGGGAATAAAACATTCAGGTTCAGTTTTACCGCCGTTTATGGCAGTTCTACGCCTTACGGGCCGCCAAAAACCGGCAGAGCCGAAGCTGTTTTTACGCTACCTGCGTACAAACGTATCGACCTCGGTTTTTCAAAAGAATTTAATGCAAAAGAAAATTCGTGGTATCGAAAACTTGGCATTAAGGGCGGACAATTAAGCTTGGAAGTATTTAATATGTTCAAATTTAAAAATACCATTTCGTATTCGTGGTTGCGCGTAGTACCAAATTCGGCATTGCCACAATTTGGCGATACTTACCAATTTCCGGTACCAAACCGTTTGTCGGACAGACGAATTGGATTAAATTTGAACCTGGATTTCTAAAAGTTTAAATTGAAACTTACTAAATAAGGTACAATTATTGTTTATTTTTGCAGTATAATTTAAAGCTTTTGTAATTGTGATAAACGCAGATAAAGAACACCTAAGATTTTTATTTACTGATGTAAAGCATTACTTTAACTCGCAAATTGGCGAATTTACTCACAAACGAGTAACCGATAAGTGGTATTACCACAGCATGGCTTTTGTTCGCGAAGATTTGGGCTATTTATTCGGATTTACGGTAGGAGTATTTCGGATGAACGAAAACTCGAAATATTATGATACTGCCGGAATAAACATTGTGGCCAGAACCGACGGCAAAAACCCGGAATTTCGCAGCGATTTAATTAATTTTATTAAATCGAAATTACCGCCGGAATTTACCGAGGATCAATATTTTTATACCCAAGATGACCGAGGCGGAAACGGAATTATACTGCCCAAATACCGCAAGCTTTCCGAATTTGAATCCGAACAAGCCTTTATTAAGCATTTTGAGCCGGGAATTGATATTTTTAAGAACTTATTGGTCGAAATTCATAATTGCCCTACCGATTTGTTTCGCAATGTGGTTAGAGCACATCGACCTTGGGATGAGCATATTACCGATTTTATATAATTTCAGGAAATAGTAAAACAAAAAAAGCGGCAATTATGCCGCTTTTTTTGCAGAAATATAGACTTAGTTAAAAATATAACGAACACCAACTTGCATTTGCCATTTTGAAGCCAAAGAATAATCGTCGATGAGCGATTCTTTCAAATTTTGGTTAAATGAGAAATACGGTACTTTATTGCTATCCAAACCTTTAACCACTATCGGGTTAATGGTATTTGCCAATTTACGAACTCCCCAATTCGAATTAATCAAATTGCCAACATTCAATACATCAAACGAAAGTTGAATAGTATTGGTTGTATTACCGG
>JAIFNC010000073.1 GCA_020047935.1 Bacteroidota bacterium | reverse complement strand
CCCGAAATAAATAGGTTGAACTTATTTTTGTTAATGCTTACATTGGCACCCGTAGAGCCATATCGGTGGTAGCCTGATCCTAAACGAACGTTGCCGTTTGAGTTACTGTTTTTTCGCAAAATAATATTTACTACGCCCAAATAGGCATTGCTGCCATAAAGTACCGATGCCGGACCTTTCAGTACTTCAATTCGTTCAATATCATTTACTTCCAAGCGGTCTAAGTTTGTGTTGCCGTAAATTGGTTGGTAAGTTGGTATATTTTCGATAAGAACTAAAACTTTGTTGGCATAGTAGTTTTGTAACACGCCGCGCGCTGTGGGTACATTGTCGTCGAGGTTGGTTTGGTAAATATCCATACCTACCGCTATTCGCAGCATTTCGGCAACGCTTAAAAAATTATATTTTTCAACTTTTACTTTCACTTTCAGCAAGTCTTCAAGCGACATAGTAAGATATGTTGCCAAACTATCGGGCTGTGCACTCGCTAATGCCGAAAAGCACAATATTGTTAGTATGGTAAGTATATTTTTCATTTGCCTTCAGTTTATGTAAATTTTACAATCGTATTTTTTGAATCGTATGAACAAATACCGGTACTTTTTGTTTTATTCTTGTTATTTAGCTGTTTAAAATTTGATAATCAGGTTATTATACTAAAAAGATGCAGTCTGATATACACCAAAAAGAGCCAAAAAATTATTAATGTTTGTAAAGTTATTAAAAATTGGCTACTTTTTGGTAAATTTATAAAAAAAATTAGAAATTAAAAAGTTTACTCTAATTAATTAAAACAATAAGTCTTAAATACGGTTCGGTGTTTGATGGCCGAACGTTTAGCCACCAATCCTTAAATTCAATTCTGTAACCGTCGAAATCGAAAAATGCGGTATGTGTACCCAGCGCCAAATAGAAATCTTTTACCGATTCCATGGCTTCGGTTTTTTGGTTTATTTTGAAATTAATTTCGCCCGAGCATTTGTAAGTTGCAATTTCGGCAATTAGTTCCGACAGTTTTTTGCCTTTATTATGAAAATCGGAAATTACTTGCAACAGAATAAGTGCAGCCAAAATTCCGGAGTCGGAATAGTAAAAATCTTTAAAATAATAATGCCCTGCCAATTCGCCACCAAAAATTCCATCTATTTCGCGTAATTTATGGGCTGCAAAAGCTCTGCCTACGCGCCAAGTGTGCATTTCGGCACCCATTTTTTGCAAGTATTCGCCCACCGCTTTCGAGGTGCGAATATCCTGCAATACTTTGCCGCCTTTGCCGTCTTTCAAAAAATAATGTCCCAATAGGGCAATCATTAAATCGGGCGAAATAAATTTGCCGTTTTCATCTACAAACATTACTCGGTCGGCATCGCCGTCGAATATCATTCCCAAGTCGCAACCGTTTTGTTTTACTGCATGTTGCAAATCTACAATATTTTCAGGTTCAAGCGGGTTGGCTTCGTGGTTCGGAAAAGTACCGTCAATTTCTTCGAACAAGTAAATGGGTTTGTCGCCCAACAGTTTGTGAATAAATAAACTTGCCATACCGTTTGAGCAGTCGATTGCCAGATTCAAATTAAAATTTGAAGGTATATACGTTTGCAAAAACTCGAAATATTCGGTTCGGCGGTCGTAGTCAATCACTTTACCTTTGTTGCTTTTAGGTACAATTGGGCGGTTTTCGGTCATTTCTTTCAGTTCGCCCAATCCGGTATCAAAACCAACGGGCAGTGCGTTGGTACGCGAAACCTTCATTCCGTTGTATTCTTTTGCATTGTGCGAAGCGGTAATTTGTACCGATGCATCGAAATTATGCTTTGCCGAAAGGTAGTAAATCATGGGCGTGGTGGCTAAACCGGCTACGTAAACATCCGCTCCGGCATCGGTAATACCTTTGCTTAAGTATTCAAATATTTCGGGCGACGAAATTCGGGCATCGAACCCAACCAGTACCCGATTGGTTTTAAGTAAATCGGGCAAAAAGAAGCCAATTTTATAGGCATCGTTTTTATCGAAATCGCGGTTGTACACTCCGCGTATGTCGTATGCTTTAAATGCTTTCATAGTATTGTTTATTGAAATTTAAGTTCGAAGTTAAGCTTTTTTTGGATAATTATTGACAAAAAAAGCCGGAATAACCGGCTTTTGAATTATATGATACGGGTGTTATTTTTTTAATTTATACACCTTATTTTTCATACTTTCGGCATCGGCAGAGGTATACGTACTATCATTCAAGTGTTCGAGCGAAACTAAGTTGAGTTCGGCATTTTCTTGAATAAATTTCCAAATTGCGCGAGGTTTCGGAGCCTCAACTACAGTTGTGTCGCCGGTATTGTGGCTACCGCCTTGCATTCCGCCCGAAACGTACATAATTACCGTGTCGCCGCTTACGGAATAAGTAAGCGGATTGTATACTTGGTGGTCGGCAATAAAATAGGCAGCCAAATTTTCCGGACCGAAAACAATACTGTCGGCAGCTTCCGGAGTGGTTTGTAGAAACCAAACCGTTTTTTCGAGTTTGGTTAAATCAACGTTTTCGGCTTGATTGCAAGCAAAAAAACTTAAAAATACCAATACAATTGCAATGTTCTTCATAAAAAAATTGAATAATTATTTAATACTGCAAAAAAAGCATTTTTATCCGTAATTCACAAAGGAATCGAGTGTTTTTTTAAACTCGGTTATTTCTTCTCTGCCACTTTCGTCGGTACGTTCGGCAAAGTCGGTTAGCCAATCCGAAACCATTTTGCGATTCAAATTTTCGAGTACTTTTTTTCCGGCTTTCAGCGTATTTTCAAGGTGCGGTATACCGTGTTCGTATAAAAAATGCTCATCGGTTTGTTCCATCGAAATGTATATATCTTTCAGTTGGTCGAGTTTTTCGAAAGCCAACTGAAATTGGTTCATATCGCGCAATGCTTGCAGCATATAAAACAGCATTTCGGGAATAGGTACATTGCAATCGTTCGGGTTTTCGCGTGCTTCGGAAAGTGCTTCGCTAAAAGCGTCCATTCCTTCTTGTATATTGCCTGAAAGTACTGCAGCGGTTGAATAATCGAACCAATCGTCGGGTTCGCCGTATTGGGTTGCTATGGTTTGCAAATACCGGCGTGCTTGTTCATAGTTTTTAAGTTTAAAATCCGCCAATCCGGTTACTTTCATTGCGTTGTATCGTACATCGTCGTCGGTTGATTCCATGTATTTTTCAACCATGCTTTTAGCCTGAATGCACGAGTTGTTGGTTAGTAAACTCCATGCTTGTTCGAGCTCGGCAAAAATTTTATCGTCAAAATTTTCCAAGGTGTATTTCTTTTGTGTTGATTGTGTAAAAGCTGTGTTTATCAAAATGTTTCAAAAGCGTTGTTTAGAAACCGGTTAAACTGCTAAAATATGGTGTTTGCAAAAATTAAATACGAAATTAAAAACGTGAAAATAAGTATTAGAAAAAAGCTGAAACTCTTATCGTTGTCCACGGCAGCATCGTCGGTGTTTTGTGTAACCCAAACATCTTTGTTTTTTTTTATTTTGTCGTGGAATCTATCCGTTGTCATTCTCATGGCAGTAAATTTTAGGTGTTATTAGTTGGCAGTTTTTAATTCTTGTGCGCGTTGGGTTGCATATTCAAATGCCCAATGCTCGGCAGTGGCTGTACTTAAATAATTGTCGAAAGCTATTATGGCTGCTTCAGTTTGCTCACGCAAATCGTTTAAATGGGCAAAATAATAGAGTGCATCAACCGAGCTTGGGTTTATGCTAAGCACATAATTACAATCGGTAAGTGCTTCGTCGTACCGTTGCAGCTTTATTAATTCGTTCACCCGTTCTATATAGGCAAATTCGTAATTTGGGTCTGTTTCAATAGCTATTGTATAATAGTAAATAGCACTGTCGGCATTTTGCAATTTCGAAAAGCTTAGTCCAATATTGTATGCCGCTTCTTTAAACCCCGACCATTCGGCGTAAGCAGCTTTAAATTTTAACAATGCAATTTCAAAATCGCCGTTATTATAAGCATCTATACCCTCATTATTAAATGCTTCGGCAGTTGGTGGCAGGGTGGTTTGTTCCTCCAAATTTATGTCCAATGAGTCAAACGAATTAAATGCTTCTACAGGAAATAATTCCTTGTCTGCTTTGTTGGAAGTAATGTAGGCCGTTACGTAACCAAGCAATGCAGCAATTACCAATAAAAAAATTTTATTCATAGTAATATTGTTTAGTGTTAGGTTTTTTATTTCTTCAAAAATATAAAAAAAAATCGAATTAAAGCATTTTAATAAATGTAGTGCTCGAGTTTTCTTTGGCAGTAAATTTCATTTTGCGTAAATAGCTTTCGTGGTATTTGCCAAATGCGTTGGCTTGTATGCAATTGAACCCTAAACTTTTAAAATACTCGGCTTTTTGGCGGTATATAAATTCGCCGGTTTTAAAATCGCGGTATTCGGGTGCAACAAAATCGACCAACACTTCTAAGGTTTCATTTTGCTTAATAGCAATAAATACGCCTGCCACCGAGGTGTTACGCAATACTAAATTGCATTGTGCTTCGGCTAACCGTTTTGGGTTAAAAGCCGGAAAAAGTTGCGCAATTTCAGCGGAATGGAATTGCATAAATTCATTAAAAAACACATCGTTTGAAGGCACCGGAAGCAGTTTAAAATATTCGGTTGCCGAATAAATTTTGAATAAGAAGTAAATATTCACAAAAAATATAAATCCGTTTACAGCGGCAACCGGCGCGGCGCCAATTATAATTCCGTATATACTGAAGGTTAGCGAACCTACCAGATTAATCCATCGAAGCTTAATTATAGAACTCATAAGCAGCGATATAGCTACCAAAACTGAGGCTAAGTAGCCCAGTATTTCAACAAAATTTAATTCCATTGGTTTGTTTTTTATATTTGAAGAGCAAAAATAAATTAATTTAGCAGCGCTTTGCTTACTATAGCATGTTTTTTGTTTATTTATTTCGAAAATGCAATTTTAATGTTGAAAAAATTGAATTTTTATATAATTTAGTTCAATAAAAATACTGTATTTTTGACTGCGTTTTTGAATCGAAAAATGACAAACAAACCGATTGAATGAAATTAAATAAGATATTCTACATTATTACCCGCAATATACTTATTTCGGTAGGTATTGTGTTTTTTATTGCCGAAACGTTGCATTACTTTAGTTCAATGGAACGGCAAAAAGAGCGGCAGATGAGCGAAAACGAAATACTTTTCGACCATATTCAGGAGCTTGTTTACTTCCGCGATTTAATGTATTCGGGCATAGAAACAACGCAAATAGGCAAAATTTCCGATATGCTGGTGTTGCTTTCAAACCAATATTTAACCTATACCGAATTAATAGCTTTGGCCGATTTGGAATTGATGCGCAGACAATTAGCTTTTAACCCCGATTTTGAACATATTTATATTATAAATTCTGCCGGAAGCATCGTAAATTCAACCAACCCCAAATCAGAAGGCTTCAATTTTGTTTTGTATACGCCCGAATTGCGCGATATTTTGGTAAATTCAACGGAGTTAAGCATCCCGTCAAACGCAGGTTTCATATATTTGCCATTCGACGGTGCGTATTCGCACGTTATGTTTTTGCCCACGGTAGACAAAAAATATGTTATTGCGGTTGCTTTTAGTTCGCCAACCGTTGTTGATCTTAATAAGCATGTGGTTGAACGAATCAATTTGCTTCGCGACCGGTTTAGCTACGTTCAATCGGTTGAAATGTATATTCAAGGTTTCGATTTAATGCCGGTAATTTCCAATAGGGTGGTAAAAGAACAAGAAAAACTTTATTTTAAATCGATTGCCGATACTAAAGGAAAAAATATTGCCATCGCTTCAAATTCAACCGACCCGGTTAATCAATTATATAGTTTTATACAAGCCTACGACCGTACCTCCTTGCAAGGTTATGTAATAAAAGCAACTACCGACCGGTCGGCTGAATATGCCAGTTTAAACCAAACACCTGTTATTGTGCTTATAGCCGGTTTGTTTATTGGTGTTATTGCATTTGTTTATTATTCATTTTTATTCCGAAAATATATTATTAATCCGGTAGCGCGAATAAATAGGTCGGTACAGGCACTTGCCGAAGGCAGTTTGGACAATTCGTTTAAAACAAATTACAACTCAAGTACCGAATTGGGCGAATTGGCAAAAGGAGTGGATACCATTTCTGATATGTTTTTCAAAATAACACAGTTTGTAAGCGCTATTGGTAAAGGACGTTGGAACTACGAATATGTACCGCAAAGTGAAAAAGACGATGTGGCTAATGCCTTGGTTGCCATGCGAAAAAATATGCAATATTTGGAAGATGAGCAGATAAAACGCGAAATTCAGGACGAAAAACAAAACTGGGTAACCAGAGGTTTGGCTCAGTTTAGCGAAATTATTTACAAAAACTCGAACGACTTAACCGAACTTGCCGAAGTGGTTATTAAGAACTTGGTTAAATACTTACAAGCAAACCAAGGTGGTTTTTTTGTTATGAATACCGATGAAAATGAAGAACAAACGCTTGAACTTATTGCTGCATACGCCTATAACCGCAAAAAGTTTTTGGAACGAAAAATTCCGCTTAAAGAAGGCTTGGTTGGCATGTGTGCCTTAGAGAAAGCTACGATTCATAAAGTTGATTTGCCGAAGGATTATTTTGCTATTACCTCGGGTTTGGGTAAGGCAACGCCCAATGCCTTACTGCTGGTACCGTTAAAATCGGGCGACGAAGTATTTGGTGTTATCGAAATTGCCACTTTCGACGAATTTAACCCGTTCCAGATTGAATTTGCCGAAAAAATCGGCGAGTCGCTCGGCATCAACCTTTCGAACCTAAAAGCAAAAGCAAGCATGGAAAAACTGCTTACTCAGCTAAAAGAACAAACATCGCTTTTCGAAGAAGAAAAACAACAACTGCTGTTGCAAGTTGATAAAGTTAAAAAGAGCGAGAAAAAAGTGTGAGGGGTTTTGAATTTGTTTGAATAGCTTGCAATTAGGGGGCAAATTGATTTTTTTGAGGTGGGGTCTGGTGGTTGTTGGGGGTATTAAAACAAGATAATGATAGAAAAAGAAGAATTATATTTACCAAAAGAATTGCTTGATAAATCAATTAAATCAGGAAAAGAGTTTGGTTGGTTAAGAGAAGATTTTGAATTTGTCATTAAAACAGCACGCAATCTTGAAATTGCGATAATTGGAGGTCAAACACAATTCAAATTTCCAGACGGAATTTGTGAATTATACTGGCGTAAATTTGATACAAAACCTAAAGAAATTGATGAAAATTGGCAGGAATACTGCAAAAGAACAGCGTTTGAATGTTTGGATCATTTCAAAAAAATTCCATCTGATTATGATTTAAGAATAGAAGGAATTGAGAATTTCAAGTTCCTTAAAGATATGGAAAGTGAGAATGTTGAATTTGAGAAACATTTAATTTTCATAATTTACTTTGAAAATAAACCTGTAAATGAAAAATAAAGCCGAAATAATAAGTCAACCAATTAAGGTGAATATTTGGACAGAATTTATGAAAATGAAAGGCAAAATTAAATACGAATTTTCGGCAAAAATTTGGCAATATCCCGGACCGGCAGGTTGGTATTTTGTTTCGCTTCCTATTGAA